>SIBV01000016.1 GCA_009694965.1 Candidatus Zambryskiibacteriota bacterium | reverse complement strand
CGAAAATGGGCTGGTTGCACTTATCGCGACTAGCCCATTACTTATTATGAACATTATTTCTTATATTTTTTCAAAATTGCTTCCTCAATTTCTTGTCTATCCCCTCCATAAGTAAGATAAGATAATTGTTTCAAACTCTCCGCCACTTTCGGATCACCTTTTGGTGGAAGCGGCTCTTTTAAATTAAAAGCCTTTACAGTTTTTCCATTGACCAACATTTTGACATAGGCATTCAAGTTATCAATATTCATAATGTCTTTTGCTGTAAAAACAGGAGAGAACTGTTTTTCTAAATACTCTGCATCTTCTGCCCCCACTCGAAACGCAGCGATAGAACCGACATTTCCGAATACAGCATCTTTTATGTTATCTTCCAACTGAGCAATAAATTGATGGGCAATATTGAGAGATAATTTATATTTTCTTGCTTCTGAAAGTATCGTTGCGATAGAATCAGTAGTTATATTTTGGAATTCATCTATGTATAAATAGAAAGGTGGAAAATCCTTACCTGATCCAACCACATCAACCCTTGAAAGGGCGGCCATAAGTATTTTGCCAACCAAAATAAGTCCGATCAGATTAGCGTTGATGTCACCCAGTCTGCCTTTTGAAAGATTGACTAAAAGAATTTTCTTTTCATCCATTATTTTACGAAAATCAAAAGAGGATTTTTCTTGAGCGATAATCGGTCGCATAATGTCGTTTGCCAAAAATGTATCAAATTTCGACACGATATAAGGCACCACATTTTCCAAACGCGCTTCTCCCCCAGCTTTTTCTGCTACTTCAGTCCAAAACTGGTAAACGATTGGATTCTTACATTTAGATAATTTCAACTGGCGAAATTCCTTATTGCTCATGACTCTTGAAACATCTAAGAGTGTACATCCCGAGTCTGGATCTTCCAAAACAAGCATGGCTGAGTTTCGAAAATATTGTTCAAACATAGGACCCATAGATTCTGGATTACCGCCATATAGTTTTTGAAATATACTAAATAGCTCATTAACCACGAAAATTTTCTGTTCCGGATGATTTCTATCATATTCAAGCATATTAAGTCCCATTGGTCTTTCTACATAGCTAGGATCGAAATAAATAACATCCTTAAAGCGTTCTGGAGGAACATTGGCTAATATTTTTTGAACATCACTACCATGTGGGTCAATAAAACAACAACCATCTCCTGCTGCAATATCTTGAATTATCATATTATCCAAAAATACTGACTTTCCTGTACCTGTTTGTCCAATGACATAAATATGTCTTAGCCTGTCCTCATCTTGAATGTATATCTTTGTTTCTGAATTACGATAATCATTGACGCCAAGAAAGGTACCCCCAGAGAGCATTTCGGCAGGGGCAGGGGCTGACATAGCTTGAGATTGTTTTAGTTGTGGTGTAGGAGAAAGAGTTGTGGTGTGAAAATGGATGAGTGTGGTTACTTCTTTCAAGTTTAGAGGTAAAAGTTCTGCCGGATTATAACTACGAAAAGAATAGTCTCTGAACATTTGTGAGAGAACTCTTTTAGTTAGACGTTTTGCCTTGAGCCCAGTTGACGTGGTATCTGTAAACTGATTGAAACTGGATTCTATTCCTTGCATAATTCGGTTTGCGTCACTTTCTGTTTTGGCCGAAGCAATAATGCGAATGTTTGTAGCAACTATAGTGCTACTAGTTTTAAGCTTTATTTTTTGGATAGCTTCACTATCTACTGGTTTCTTTTCAGCATCAGCTTTTGGAGAGCTTTTGAAAATTGATTTAACACCCTTAAAAACGCTACCCGTAATCGTTTCTGGAATATCTATAGCTTCCTTGGTTGAGGTGCCTTTCTCAATAGAATCAATCGCGTAATGATATCTTTTAGTAAAATAGTCATCCTTTGGAGCAAAAATTATTTGGATAGCTGCACCTTCTCCCTCTTTTTGAATCTTGGAAAAACTATTTAAGACCACGTTCATTGGGTCATGGTCAAAAGCCTCATAAGTTTTGAATTGGTAAACTGGATTAACGCTTGATTCCAAGTATGAACCGAGCGAAACACCCTCGGTGTTAAAAATATTATAGTCAGAAGTGGCCTCGCTTAGTCGCACGTTGTGAAAAACTGAAACAATTTGTCTTTCAAACAATTCTTTATGGACATTTGGCACGGCAACGTAGAAAATAAACTGGTCACTGCCGTTGGCGTTGGCGATTTCCAATACAATATAATTCTCCTTGTAGTTTTTTGTAGAATCCTTTGATGTAACTGAAAGCATGCCAGCCAAAAACTGTTCCATTCCAGAAATCAATTCCTTCAAACTTTTCGGCTGACCCTGTGCTTGTCCTGAGCCTGCCGATGGGTCTTCTGGTAAAACAACTTCATACAGAGTCATTCCTAATCCCTTAAAATTCTTATCGGAAACTGAAACTCCCTTTGCCTCATAACCATGCTTTATATACTGAACGAGAAATCTATGAAAATCATCCTCCAAATGAGGGTCTTTCAAGCCTGACAAAACTGACATGGTGTTCTTTATACCTTTTTCACGCATCAAGCTGAGTAACTCAGACATTTTGTCGTCATGCTTCTCAGGCTCAAGGTCTAGAACAATAGCCTCGGCATCTTTTTTTGTAATTGCATATGACTCATGCAAAACTTCGGACGGTAATGCGTCTCTGTACCTTGAAATTTGATTTTGTACTATATCTTCTTTTTTGTATTCGATATTTTGCCCCGAAAGCTCCGCTTCTTTGCTGGAAATTTTTTCTTTTAGATATGCAATTTCTGCTTCTGGATTATCAAAGCGAGGAGTTTCTAAATTTACCATAGATATATTATATACGATTTATTAAATAGAAACTAAAAAAAGTGTGTATAAAAAACTAGAATTCCAATAGTTATTGCGCCCAGCACAGTTACGAAAACAAAACCTCCCATCGTATCCTTTATTTTACCAATAATATAGTTATGCTCAGGCTCAACAAAGTTACATAAATCCTCGATTGCGGTATTTACTATTTCCGCGGACAAAACCAATGTCATAGCAAGTACGCAAAAAGCAGTTTCAACAAAACTAAATTTAAAATAAATTATAAAAAAAGTAACAACAGTAAATGCAAAAACCTCAATACGGAAATTTCTCTCTTCTACCCAAGTAGTTTTAAGTCCCCGATAGGCGCATAAAAATGAGTTTATTGATTTCTGTAACATATATATCCGAACATTAAATTTGACATCGTTGCACTGTCTCTAAATTAATTATTAAAAATTCATTTCTACTTATCTTACTACTTTTGATATAGTAGCGAAAAAAGCAACAAAGAGACAATGTCAAAATTAGTGTACGGATAAATTATAACACAAAAAAATAACTGACTCGATCCCGAAGGAGAGTCAGTGTTGCGAACGGGTGGCTCTAGAATATCTAGAGCCGGAACTGGTGTGTGAGTCATCTGAGCTAGGCTCGAAGATGACCGAAGGAACTGGTGCAAGATGGGCCAAATGCGTGGTAGTGGTTACGAATATCGTAACCGGACCATGCATTTGAACGACCCAAACTTACACTAATAGTATACTCCCCTGGTTTTCCTTTGTCAATCAAAATAATTAGAGTTGTGGATAATCCCATAATTTTACATTATACCTTACTCTATGTTATAAAATAAACGGAGGTCAAGTGGATTCAATCATATCAGCCTTATTCGTTATCGCTTCCCTAGCGGGCTTGTGGCTTTACTCGTCGTTTATGGCCGGCAACATCTGCATGAAGTGCGATGTGTGCGGTTCGTACACGACACAGAAAGTGAGAGGTCTATCTGGGAGTGGCGCTACCACGCTCAAGTGCTACTCTTGCGATCGCAAGTGGCGCAAGAAAGTAAAAGCCGAGGGCATCTCGTTCCGTCTCATCGCATCACGCGACAAAAGGGTCACCCGTGGGTGACCCTCGCTCGTATCTATTTTTTGATTTCTCCCTAATTTTGTTGTATTCTCTTCTCTATTGGCCTCATCGTCTAGCGGCTAGGACGGAACCTTCTCAAGGTTCAAACCGGAGTTCGATTCTCCGTGAGGTCACAAAAACGTGAATGCGAAAAGACTGGACTGCTCCAGTCTTTTCCGTTTTTGTGAAGAAGGAAGCAAGTTTTTTCACCAGGAAAAACAGCTGAGTCCGGGTCTGGAAAATTCGTTTTTGACGAAAAACGAATTATTGTGGATCACAGATCGGGGCTGGAAAATTTACTTTTGGCGAAAAGTAAATTATTGTGGCTCACCCAAAATTTAGGAGGATGATATAATTGAGTGACTAATATGGACCTAAAATCTACTTATAATAAAATAGCAAATGACTGGTTCCGCGACCACCAAGATGACAATTGGTGGCTTGAAGGAACTACCAAATTCCTTTCCTTGCTACCTAAGGATGCAACTATCCTTGATATTGGTTGTGGTGGGGGTCTTAAATCCAAATATCTTTTCGATAAAGGATTTAAAGTTACTGGGATGGATTTTTCTGAAGGTATGATAGATATTGCAAAGAGAGAGTTTCCAGAAATTGATTTTCTTGTTGGAGATATTTATGAACTGGACTCATATCAAAAAAAATTTGATGCTGTTTTTGCACAAGCTGTTTTACTACACATTCCAAAAGATAGAATCAATGAGGCGCTCAATAAGCTGAAAAATAAGTTAAACCCAAACGGAGTACTCTACATTGCTGTAAAGGAAACAAAAATTGACCAACCTGATCATGAAAATCGTATAGAGAATGATTACGGTTATGAATACGAAAGATTTTTTAGTTATTTCACCTTACCTGAAATCAAGGAATCTATTGAAAAACTAGATATGAAATTAATTTTTGATAGTGTGACGACTGCCGGTAAAACAAATTGGATACAGGTTATTGCTAAAAATATCTCCTAGAAGCTTCCCTATAGGGAGTTTTCGTTTTTATCCACAGTTTATCCACGCTGTCCACAGGCTCAGGTTTTGACTATAAATAAAGTTGGGTCTATACTCTTTTATAGAGCAGGAGAGAAGGGTAACCAACTCAAATGCAAGTAAGAGTACTTCAAAACTTACTGATGACGTGGGAGGGAATATCTCATGTAGGCAAAGGCTAGGGCGCAAGCAATAGCACAAACCAAAATCAGTAGAAGATGTAGTCTTCAAGTAAAAGATTTACGCAGGTAGATCCAATACGGGAAGAGTAAGTCTTCTGAATTGACAGGCGAAAGTCGGTTCAAAAAAGTGATGAAGTAGTCATCGACAAGCGAAGAATTGATTCTGCTACCAAGTCTCCCTAATCCAAGGAAGGCATGCAGTATCAAAGTAAACTATTCACGTATAGGATAAAACGTGATTTGGCAGAAATGTCAAAAAATAGTCTACTAGACAGGTCGATTCCCCATCTATGGAGTCTGAGACAGAACATTCATTCGTCAAAGGCAATTGGATTATCCAGTGGGTGTGTCAAAAAACACAGCCAAACGGGTGCAATGCTCAGGGTGATGGTATCACGCAAAAATCTAGTCCGAAAGCGCAAGCCGGAAGACAAAAATTGATGCGCTGAACCACCCCCTGACATAGCTAGGGTCTAAAAAGACCAAACTAACGCTCCAAGAACATCTGGGGCGTTTTTCTTTTGCAAAAAATCAATCTCTAAAAACTACATAGGGTACCCCTATGTAGTTCTGTCATTGACTAAAAAATTTAGGTCACGCAGATGAGGTGACTTTATTCGCTTCTACTAAGCCACTCCTCCTCCTGTCTCACAAGGATTTTTCTCTTATCCTCCGGATGCCTCATAACTTCCTCCACTACCCTCTCCATCCTCATCACCTGAGAACCTTTGACCAAAACCAGATCTCCAACGGAAAGAATTCTTTGTAACTCTTTCCCTGCTTCTTCCGAACTACCAACCGAGAGAATTTTCGATTCACTAAATCCAAAATTTTGAAGTTCCTCAGAAATTTTTCTAGACCGAATACCTACACAAATAACAAAATCTACTTTTTTACTAAGCATTTCCGCAGCTTTCCTGTGTTCAATTCCCGAATATTTTCCGAGCTCCATCATGTCCCCAATAACAGCAACTCTCTTGCCTTTTGTTTTTATATCTCCAAAAACAGACACGGCATAAGAAAGTGCGACTGGTGAGGAATTGTACGAGTCATCTATGATAGTTGTGTCTTTGATTCCAGAAATTATATTCATTCTCGCAGGAAGGGCTGTAAATTTGTTTAGTGACGCAACTATTTGAGACCTAACCATCCCAAAGTTTGAGGCGACCGCGAAAGCGAGAAGAATAGCGTATTGATTTTGAACTCCAATTGATTGAAAAGTAGTTATCTTGTCCGCCTCACCTCTCGCTTTGATTTCAAACGACATGCCTGTCGGAACTCTACTAGTTTTTTCGTTGGCATACAAAATTTCCAAATCTGTGCCAACAAAATCTGCGCCACCGCCTAGCGCGCAAGAAATTTTATTAATGACTGTATCCTGCAAAAGATTAGCAGTGACACTATCGTCAGCATTATAAATAATGACGCCTTCTCGTTTTACGGCGTTAATCATACTTCTCTTTTCAAACAGAAAACTTTCCATATCAGGAAAAGCCTCGATGTGGGATGGTACTTCTCCAATAGCCGTCATCACCAAAATATCAGGGCTAATAAACTTACTGACTCGACTCAAATCCCCCGTCTTATCTCCATCGATTTCAAGGATTAAGTATTCTGGGTAACTTCTCCTCCAAAGTAACAATCGGAAGCCTAACAGGAGGTTTCTAGCCCAGTCTAGAGCAGTCCCTGTGCCTGTGGGACAGCCGATTATAGTCAATGCCACGCCAAGTTCCGCAGTGAAGCTCTTCTCACTTTTTCTCACAAAATACTTCTTTGAAAGACAGAGGTAAATAGCTTCTTTTGTTAGCGACTTACCAACGGAGCCCGTCACAGCGATTATCTTTGGCTTATAAAGCTTCAGCACGGCTCGTGCTTGCCATTCGAAAATCTTCTTTGCTAATGGTTTTAATTGATTCACTTTAGTTTAATCGAAGTCAAAGTCTTCCTAAGTTATTATTTTATGGAGACTTCGCAGTCGGGCAGACGAGAGAGAGCAAAATTTCAACAGAAATTTATGCGCGCTCCAGAAAATACATAACTAAGGAAGATTCTATCTATCCGGAGTTACCTCATAATAATTTATTAAGAATTTAGTGATATCAAAAAATGGTCTACTCAAAGTTTCTGACCCGTATCTCACCCCCTTTGGATTTATAGTGTATAAGAAAACAATAAACTTGGGATTATACGCCGGGAAAAAGCCTACGAATGAATGTAGAACCTGATCTTCATAATACCCTCCACCCCCCTCTTTTGCAATTTGAGCCGTTCCGGTCTTTACTGCCACAGAATAGTTGGGAATTTTGAGAGTTCCATCTAGTAAAACATTGTCTGCACTGTAAACCATCATTCTAGCTACCTCTTCAGTAGTCTCTCGTTTAATAACATGCTTACTTGTATCTATTGGAATAGCTTTTGTTACGCCAATTTTATAGTTTATAGATTTTACTAAGTGTGGCTGGATCAAAGTTCCTCCGTTTGCAAGAACTGACAGCGCACGAATAGTTGAAATAGGAGTGAGCGCTATTCCTTGTCCGAAAGAAGCGGTCGCATGTTCTATGTCTCGTGGACTTTTCAAGTTATCGACTAGATTCCTGCCTTCGTTCGGTAAATCTATTTTGGTTTTTTCATTTAATCCAAAACTATACATATAATCTGTAAAAACTTTGTTTCCCAAAAGTTTTACAACGTGAACCACTCCAACATTGAGAGACTGCGACAAAACGTTCTGCATAGAAACAACTCCACGCTCCTTTCCATCAAAGTTTGATATTTTTTTGTTGTTTATAATTACAAATCCTTTGTCGTAGTAGGTCGACTTTGCTGTAATTACTCCTGCGTCAATCCCAGCTGCGATGGTAAGTGGTTTTATAATAGAACCCATCTCGTACACATTTTCCACAAGAGGGTTGGAAAATATTTCAGATCTTTTCTGCTTTTCTGTGTGATTCGGGTCGAAAGTTGGATAAACACCCATCGCATATATTTCACCAGTTGCTGGATTCATGATAATTCCACCTGTTGTTTGTGACCCCCATTTTTCTGTGATGCTCAAAAGAATATCTTGGAGGTAGCTTTGGACAGACGGTTCAATCGTGGTGACAATATCTGCTTCACCGTCATTTTCTTCAGCTGTGGCGGTTTTTATGTCAGAAAAAATCTCAGCAAAAAAGTTTACATACGCTCCATCTTTTCGAAGTAGCAGACTTTCGAACTGTCGCTCAAGTCCATAGCGACCTGCAAATTCGTTACCCTTGAAACCCAAAATTCCGACTATGTGGGATGCCGTTTCGCCTCCTGGGTAAAACCTCCAGCGATCCTTATATACCTTGAGGCCTTTTATTTCCAAAGCTTCTATCTTGGGTCCTACATCTAGATCAGCTCGAACAGCTATTTCTTCGTATGGATCGTTCATCTTCTTAGCTTTTGTCATAAACACATCTCTGTCCACTTCTATAATATCTTTTATTTGTTCATAAACCTGTTCAGGGTTAATCAGAATTTGTGGATTTATGGCAACTATAAACCCAGATTTGAGCGTAGCGCCTGAAACTAGAGTATTGTCCTTGTTTTGAAAAAATATAGTACCTCTAGTAAAGATATTTTTTGAAGTAGATGAGTATTGCCTATCAGCCCTTTCGGAATAAGTGTCATTCCTAACAATCTGTAGCATATAAAGTCGTCCAATAAGTAGTACAGCAAATAAAAAAAGACAAATTGAAATTATTCTGATGCGAGTTATCGGATTTGATTTCATGTGGCAAAACTCAGACTTCTTAGTTCCTATATTCTAACATCTAAGCTGTAAATAGTAGAACAAATTTTCAGATTATCGAGATTTTAATAATACTGAAACCTGAGAAGAAGACTTCTTTGAAATAAAAGTCTTTGCGTCAGAATCCTTGAATCCTAGAGAATAAGCGAGTGCTAGAGTCACACCGTTTCTCTTTGTTATATATTCGAATTCCTGATTTCCAATAGTGAGAGTGAGAGCAGATGCTTCTGCCTCTAGATCCTGTCGTGATACAACGTTATGAACCGTTGCGTTTATAAAATACATATAAAAACCAAGACACAAAAATAAAACTGCCAAAAGTGACCAAAATGTTGTCTTCTCTTTATTCAGTTCTAATATTCTTTCAACCATAAAATTTGCATATTCGTATGTTTAGCTTATTTTTTCTAAAATTCGTAGCTTAGCACTCCGGGACCTTGGATTCTCAATCACTTCATCGTCTGTAGGTAGAATCGGTTTTTTGGTGATACGCTTTCCGTCCCCCGCATCTTCTAACTCCCTGAAAAATTGCTTTACTACTCGATCTTCAAGACTATGGAAGGAAATAACTCCAATTCTCCCGTTTGAGTTAAGTGTTTCAAAACCTTTTCGTAACCCCTCTTTCAAACTCTCTATCTCATCGTTCACAGTGATTCGCAAGGCTTGAAAGGTCTTGGTTGCCGGGTGTATCTTCCTATGATGATAAAACTTGGGTGTGGCAGACTTCACAATGTCTACCAACTCAAATGTTGTCAGAATAGGTTTTACACTTCGACGTTCTACAATAGCTCTTGAAATCTTCCAGGCAAACTGCTCTTCTCCATAACCTTCGAGAATCGCTTGGATGTTTTCCTGTTCCCAAGTGTTTACAATCTCTCGAGCTGTCAGGTCCTCATCCTTCAATTCTTTCTTAAATGACATGATCAGAGGTTCATCCTTTTGAAAAGAGAATCCTCTACCAGAGTCTTCGAATTGATTTGAGGAAGGACCTATATCGAGTAGAATCTTGTCCACTTTCGGAAAACCTAGACTAGAAACAAGTGCATCTATGTTACGGAAACTGCCTTGAACGGTCTGGAAGTTGCACTCTTTGGACAGCCTCGCAGTCGCTCGGCTTATAGCTTCAGGATCAAGGTCAATGCCGATCATGACAACGGCACTACAAAACCTGTTGCAAACTTCCTCTGTGTGTCCTCCACCTCCAAGTGTTCCATCGACAAAAATGTCACCACTTTTTATTTCAAGTCCATCTATACTTTCTTTTAAAAGAACTGATTTATGAGTCATGGAGTTAGTTAGATAGTTAGTTAGATAGTTATCGAGTTTTTAAAGGTTTAGTATTTACTTTATTAACTATCTAACTTTTTAACTAGTTAACTAAATTACTCCAACCTGGCCGAGCTTTTCAGCTAGTGTATCAGCTTGTTTCTCAACAACTTTCTTATACTCCAACCAATTCTTCTCGTTCCATATTTCTACACGACTAGAGACCCCAATAACAACACACTTGTTCTTGAGACTCGCTCTGTCCCGTAGAAAATCTGGAATAAGAATACGACCTATAGAATCAACCTCTGCTTCGATCGCACTTGAAAACATCAAACGATTGAAACTTCGATTGTCTGCCTGACCAATAGATGATTGATTCAGCTTCTCTTCTATTTTCTTCCATTCAGGAAGTTTGAAGATCCACAAACAATTATCCAAACCTTGAGTAACAACTATTTTCTTACCAAGTTCAGAACGAAATTTCGCAGGAAGAGAGATTCTATTTTTGTCGTCGATGCTATGTGTATATTCGCCGATGAGCATAAAATTTTTTCGATTATTCTTTTTGAAAGCGCGCATAAAGTTTCGTTAAACTTTTGCTATGCTCGTCAATCAAGAAAAAAATCTTCCTCAATACTAGCCCTTTCGCAAACTCGCTTCGCTCAAACAGTGCTTCGGGCTTTAGTATTTTCGTCGTTGTTTTCTAATTGACTGCGCAATGCTTTCAAAAAGAACAATCTGAATTACGTGAGAAATTTCCCACTTCTTCCCACTTGTATGACATTATATACCACTCTTTCCCACTGTCTACCATTTTACCTGTGCACAACCTGTGGAAAACTCTCAATTATTAAGTTTTAGAGACCGCATAAACTCTGGTGAGTTTTGCTTACCTCGTCTCCCTAATAAAACAATAATCCGAATACTCGTCTTTTGTTTTATAAGTCGACTGTGAAGTCTCTAAAGCTTAATAATTTCGCTCTTATTAGAAATTTTTAGACACGAAAAAGCCGACCATAATTTCAGTCGGCTTCGAAAGGAACTGTCCAGTCCGCGGGACTATCAGCATTTTGATATTGGGAACTCCGTGAAGAGAAGCCAAAATCTAGTGTTGTTATTGTGGTGTTCTACTAGCACGCCTGAGCGGCATGCCTCCACGGACTGGACATAACAAACTTCGACTGACTATGGGGCCCACCCGCCAAGGAGAACGATGCGGTCTCCTGACGGACCCAAGTCGTATCTAATTCGTTATTGAAGTATTTATATTACTAAAATGTTTTTTAGTCAACTTTTGGTCCTTAGTCTATTGTTTTATTACAAATTATAAACCACATACGTTAGGATATTGCTATAGCAAGATTGTAACGTATGTGGAATAAAGTTACCATATTATGTATCAGAACTAAATTAAAGATACTCGTTTTCTCACTTGGACACGCCGTGTCCAAGTGACTACTAAAAATCTTGTTGAGTTATATTTTTTCGCTAGACCCCACAGACCTGAAGCATGGTTTTGTCAACGACCTGAGTGAAACGAAGGCTCATTGACAAATTCAGGTCGAGGACAAAGAGAACTTTTCGCTGGAAAAGTGAACGGTCTGGAGAAAAAATGTGACAAGAAAAAGATTTCTAGTTTTACTTTGGTCGCATCAAAGGAAAAGTTTGGAGTTCCCGAAGAGGCTTATCTGCTAGTATTGAAAATAATCTTTCTCCAAAGCCAAAGCCACAAGTCGGAGGCATACCGTGCTCAAGCATTTCTACAAATTCAAAATCCGCCATCATGGCTTCTGTGTCCCCCTTATCAATAAGCTTTTGCTGTAATTCAAATCTTTCTCTCTGGTCTATTGGATCATTTAATTCTGAGTAGCCTCTTCCTACTTCACTGCCTGCGATAATAGGCTGGAACATTTGTACTGTTTGTTTGGAAGAATTACTTTTTGCGAGAGGTGCCACAAGTATCGGGTGGTTTACGAGGAAAGCAGGACCTGAAATATTTTTTCTACAGTATTTCCAGAGTGAGTCTATAAGCCTCTCCTTATTTATTCCATCATACTTCACACCAAGCTCCTGCAACTTGTTTTTCATATCATCTTCATTTGCTGTATTCAAATCAATACCAGTTTGCTTCAAAACTTCCTCAGCGTAGTCTATCTTCAGCCA
>SIBV01000015.1 GCA_009694965.1 Candidatus Zambryskiibacteriota bacterium | reverse complement strand
TAGCGATTGTTCGCCATCCCGACCCGGAGCACAGACACATCGACAACATGGGCACCGATCTCCTGCTTGCCGTCGTCTTTGTAGCCGACGATCGCGCGATTGTTGTGTTCGCCACGGTCTTCGATTCCCCTCGGAACCAAGTATCCATGCTGATCTTGAAAGAACGAGCATTTGAGGAGCACCCTGGCGACGTTGAGCGACGCTTCTCCCAAAACCTGCCCCTTCCCCATTGTGGGAGGAAGTACAGGCTTGTGATCAAGTGCGCGATTCAAATCGCCGATTCCATCCGACACTAACGATTGATTTGGCATAAGCTAATAAACCGAATTTTCCAAGGAGACACCCTTGAAAAAGATTTCAATGAGAGGCTGTATCTAGCCCTTATCTATCTACCTAATAGTATAGCACAAAAGTAGCCTTTCTGTCAACAGGAAGGCTACTTTGCTTACACATAGATGGGCGCCATCTAATTACCCTACCAAGAACAACCACTGAGACTCAGAACGTCTCAGTTTTTTATTTATAGTGTCTCGACAAGCACCATGTTGGTATCAAGTGATTTACCAAATGGAACGCCTGCTACGATTATGACATTATCTCCCTTCTTGGCAATTTTATTAATCATGAGATATTTTTTTATAATAGGTAATGCATCGTTAATTGTTTTTATTTTAGGCATTATGACGGCACTACAGCCAAAACTTATTTGAAGTTGATTGAATGTCTTTTTATTTGGAGTAAACGTAATAATTGGTCGCGAAGGTTTATAGCGAGAAACCATAAGGGCAGTGTGCCCGGAATTAGTAAGCGCAATAATTGCTTTGGCATTAAGCGTATTTGCAATATCCACTGCCTCGCTGGTAACCGCATCAACGAGTGTCGAACTCGAAAGATCCATTCTTAACTTTTTAGCATCATCGAATCGATCCCTATAGAGATCGCTCTCTTCAACTTTTACTGCAACTCTACTCATAACCTTTACAGCATCAATCGGAAAATCGCCAAGGGTTGTTTCCTCCGAAAGCATAATCGCATCCGTACCGTCAAAAATAGCGTTCGCCACATCAGAAACTTCTGCGCGTGTTGGCACAGGGCTTTTAATCATTGATTCGAGCATTTGAGTAGCTGTCACTACAGGCTTTCCTGCTTTAATACATTTTTCAATTATCATTTTTTGAGCAACAGGAACATTTTCATGTCCAAGCTCTACAGCGAGATCCCCTCGAGCGACCATAACCATGTCTGCAAGCTCAAGAATTTTATCAAAATCTTCTACAGATTCTACCGTCTCCATCTTAGCCATAATCCTCGCCTTAGATTTCGCTTTGTCGAGAATTTTACGTAACTCGAGTACATCCGAAGGTTTTCTCACAAATGAAAAAGCGACAATATCTACATCATTTGCAAATCCAAATTCTAGATCTTTTTTATCCTTTTCAGTGAGCGCATTGATTTTCAAAGGCGCGCCAGGAAGATTAAGACTCCTTCGGCCTTTAGTATCACCGCCTACTAGAATTTTACATTTTATTTCCTGTCCTTTGATTTCAACAACTTCAAACTGCTTCTTACCGTCATCCACCATAATAATGTTACCTGGAAGAATCTCTTCATGAAGAGTCGGGTAGTTTACTGATACACGCTTCTCATCTCCTACTATTTTTTCTGTAGTAATCGTAATAAATTCTCCCGCTTTAAGCTGTACTCGCTCTTGATAGAAATCTCCCAAACGAAATTTTGGTCCTGAAAGATCCTGTAAAATCGCACACGGAATACCTGTTTTTTTAATTGCCTTTTTTAAGTTATCAACCTTACCTTGATGTTCAGCAAAATCACCATGAGAAAAGTTCAATCTTGCCACGTTCATACCAGCCTTAAGAAGCTCAATGAGTTTTTCTTCGCTCTGTGTCGCAGGACCAATCGTACATACTATCTTTGTTTTTTTCTGGAATATCATTTTATTATTTAATCAATTAAAAAAGTGGCGTAAATACCACGTGTGCGCGCACTAGGAGTCGAACCTAGGACCCCATCAGTATCAGTGATGTGCTCTACCAACTGAGCTATGCGCGCATAAATATCTATGAAATATAGCAGAAAACCTTTAAAAACACAAAGCGCGCATGGGATTTTCCATACGCGCCCCCTAGCATTCTCCCGAAACATTATCGCTAGAAATCGTGATAATAGAGGACGTAGGCGATTATTACGCCTCCGACACATTCTAGTACCACAGCAGCGACAGTGTGAGTGTCGAACCAATTCACTGTTCGACCTAATAAATCGAAAAGTGAATTTCTTCGCTTCTCGTTACTAAATTTTACGATTTTCATCTATATAGAATCTTACCATTTTTATATAAAAAGTCAAGCGTCAGCGGATAAATCCACTGACGCTTTGTGTTGGCAATCGTTCTATTTCCAGAACGAGTCAACTGCCCAATCGATAATCCAAAATTGGATGAGTCCTAAAACTACGATAATACCGTAGATCATTCCCCATCGAACTTTTTGTCTTGGATTGGACTTCTTTCCGACCTCACCCGAGATAATGAATTGTCTTTCCTCTCGGGTGACCTCATCGTGGAATTCAATATTCATAGCTAAGTCAATTATATCATATAGATATAATAAGTCAAGGTGGATAAGTCAAAGCAAAAGCCGCCCCGTGAGGGGCGGCTTTTGACAAAATATCATTCTTTATTTTGTTCCGTTCGATTTGTGGGTCTTTCCCCACTGTCATACAACTTTTAGGTTACTGTACAACCTACCTCCGCCTGACCTATTCGGACAGGTTTCGATAACCGACACTATAAGCTTTTATTCCGAAGAATAAATGCATTGTTCAAATTGAAATAATCCACGAGCAGCTTCCGCTACCCGTGCCTTGTTACGACTTACTCCCTGTCATTGAGCTTACCGTAGGCCGATACAAGATCGGATTTCGGGTATTCCCAACTCCCTTGAGTTGACGGGCGGTGAGTACAAGACTTGAGAACGTATTCACCGCAGTATAGCTGACCTGCGATTACTAGCGATTCCAGCTTCAAGAGGTCGAGTTGCAGACCTCTATCCGAACTTAGCCCACTTTTCTAACGATTTGCTCCACCTTTCGGTATTGCGTCGTGTTGTACTGGGCATTGTATCACGTGTGTAGCCCAGGGTATCAGAGGGACATGCTGACCTGGCGTCATCCTCGCCTTCCTCCCTCGATCCAATCCACGAAAATTTCATGAACTAAATCGAGGGCAGTCTCGCCTGACATATATAACAGGCAACGAGGGTTGCGTTCGTTACCCCACTTAAGGGAACAATTCAAACCACGAACTGACGACGGCCATGCATCACCTGCCTAATTGTCTTGCGACGACAAATGTTTCCAAATGTCTTCAACTAGGTTTCAAACCCTGGTAAGGTTCTTCGTTTATCATCGAATTAAACCACATGATCCACCGCTTGTGCAAGTCCCCGTCTATTCCTTTGAGTTTTAACCTTGCGGTCGTACTACCCAGGCGGTTCATTTAACGCGTTAGCTACGCCTCTCAGAGGGTCGATACTCCGAAAAGCTAATGAACATCGTTTAGGGCGTGGACTACTGGGGTATCTAATCCCATTCGCTACCCACGCTTTCGTGCTTCAGTGTCAGGAATGCTCCAGTCTCTTGCCTTCGCTTTTGGTGTTCCCCTAGATATCAACGCATTTCACCGCTACACCTAGAGTTCCAGAGACCCCTCGCATCCTCGAGTCGTGCCGTATCTTTTGCATGCCCCCGGTTAAGCCGAAGAATTTAACAAAAGACTAACACGACCACCTACGCACCCTTTACGCCCAATGATTCCGGATAACGCTTGAGGCACTCGTATTACCGCTGCTGCTGGCACGAGTTTAGCAACCTCTTATTCATCGGGTACTATCAATAAACTTTCTCCCCGATAAAAGATTTTTACGTCCCGAAGGACTTCATCAATCACGCGGCGTCGCTCCGTCAGGCTTTCGCCCATTGCGGAAGATTCTCGACTGCGGCCACCCGTAGGTGTATGGACCGTATCTCAGTTCCATCGGTGGGGGTCACCCTCTCAGGTCCCCTAGACGTCATAGCCTTGGTGAGCCATTACCTCACCAACTAGCTGATATCGAGCAGGCCAATCTAGAAGCGATAAATCTTTACCCCGAAGGGACTATCAAGTATTACCCATCCTTTCGGATGGCTATTCCTGACTTCTAGGTTTGTACCTACTTATTACTACCTCGTCTGCCGGTGCTCTTGCGAGCCCCTTGACTTGCATGCCTTACCCACGCCGCCAGCGTTCATCCTGAGCTAGGATCAAACTCTAATATAAAACGAACTTACGTCCGTAGTTTGAACGGAACAAAATAAAGAAAAATATTCTCTACTAAGTTCCCTAGCTCTTTGTTTTCTCTTTATGGATTGTTGCTATTACCATAAAAAGCGGAAATCATTTTCTTTTAAATATTTGGAAACTTGCACGTTCTTAAACTAAACCAATTGTCTAATTACGTCTTGTTTTGCATAACTTAATCATTTCAAAGACCACTTCTTAAAACCTCCCTAAAATTTAGGGATTTCCCTATTATACACAGCCATTATTAGGAGTCAAGCACCATAATCCCCTTTCTGTGGTCAAAGGGAAAATAGCCTAAAACCTATACGTTTTCGGGGTTTTTTGGGTGCTTCAATAAGCTTCTTCAAGAATGCATAAATCTCAATAATTTGTTCGCCTTGCTTTCCTTGCATTTGCTCTAATTTTTCCATTCTTTCAGCTAAATCTTTATGCGTAAGTAATATTTCTCGCAGTTTAATAAATGCACGAATAATAGAAATATTCATTTGAACTGCTCGTGGACTTTTAAGTACTGACGAGAGCATCGCGACACCATGCTCAGTAAAGGCATATGGTAAATAACGGCTACCACCATGGTTTAAACTTGAGGTCACAAATTGTGACCTCAAGTTGTCGAACTCATCTTTCGTAAATCGAAACATAAAATCTTCAGGGAATCTTGCTAAATTTCGTGCAATTGCTTGATTAAAAACTTTAGTAGAAATACCGTACAGTCCCGCTAAATCAGCATCTAACATAACCTTCTGCCCCCTAATCAAGAATATCCTCCGTTCAATTATTTCTATTGGTATCGTTTCCATCCCACAACTCTACATAACTCATCTTAATTTTTCAATAGCATTTTCAACAAAAACTTTATTTTTTCTTTATCTCCAAAATCCACCCTGCCCTCCTTTAAGGAAGGAGAGGGATACTAAATCTTATTTACAAAATTTCCTCTCTTAGTAAAGGGAACAACTGCAGAGCAGAGTAGGTTGTTCTGAATTTATTTCTGCTTATTTTTTCTCGCTTGTCTTTCTTGAATTGTCACAAGCAACGGTGAACCTATAAAAATAGATGAATACGTTCCTGCGATGATACCAATCAAAAGGGTAAGGGTAAAGTTGTGTGTCGCTTCGCCACCGAAGAAATAAAGAACGAGAAGTGAAAAAACTACAGTGAGCGACGTGTTGATTGAACGAGTGAAAGTCTGGCTAATTGATTCACCTACAGTATGAGCAAATGGCTTATTTTTATGAACCTTGAGATTTTCTCGAACTCTGTCAAAGACAACAATCGTGTCGTGTACAGAGAAGCCTAAGATAACAAGAAGTGCCGTCACAAACAACGTATCTATTTCAAATCCTTTAAAATGTCCGAGAATAACAAATATTCCAGTAGGTACGATCACATCATGTATAAGTGCAATGACTGCAACCATTCCATATTTCCAAGATGAAACAGGTTCTGACACGTGTCTAAAGGCAAAAGCAATAAAAAGAACGATAGCGAGAATCACGATAACAATAGACGTAACTGACTTTTTCGCTGCTTCATTTCCTAGTACTGCTCCGATAGAATCAAAACGCTTTTGTTCAAACTTCGCTACCCCTGAGATCTCAAGTGCTTGAAGTACCTGTACTCGCTCTGGCTCTGACAGACTCTTCATACGGATTAGATAACCACTTTCACCAATTTGTCGAGCTGTTGCGTCAACTTTGAGCGGAGAGAGCGCTTTATTTACCGTATCTAGTGACGGGATAATCTGAGTGTATTCGACTTCAAGAATCGCTCCCCCTTTAAAATCGATACCGAAATTAAAACCGTACATAAGCATAGCTACGATCGAACCAATAACCAAGATTCCTGATATTGAATAAAAAAGTTTTCGATGATTAACAATCCACATATATTTATTTTCTTAAGCCGTTACTAAATAATGCTTTCATTCTATCGCCCGTACGAGGAACTACAGCAAACAAGAATGTTCTCGATACTGTGATCGCGGTAAACATACTGACCACAACTCCGATAATAAATACAAGTGCAAATCCTCGAATTACAGATGAACTACCCAGAAAATATAGAATTACACCGGTAATAATACTCGAAAGGTTTGAATCTCTAATCGAAAGCCAAGCTCGATGAAAACCTTCTTTGATACCATCATGAAGACTTCGTCCTCTTTTAAATTCTTCTTTCATTCTTTCAAAAATCAGGATATTCGCATCCACCGCCATACCGATAGAAAGGATAAAACCCGCAACACCTGCCGCTGTTAAAGTCACCGGTACAAGTTTAAATATTCCAAGCATGAGTATCGAATAAATCATCAAAGAAAATACCGCAAGCAACCCCGGTAGCCTATACCAAATGATAAGGAATATTGCGATAACAACAAATGACCAAATTCCCGCTTTAACTCCCCCTGCTACTGCATCTTGCCCAAGTGACGCTCCAACTGTCTGAGTCGAAATAAGCTCAATAGGAACCGGGAGAGCTCCATAATTTAGGTTTCGAACCAAGGCCTTTGCCTCATCAGGAGTAAAATTACCAGAAATCTGCGCCTTACCGTCTCTGATAGCCTCACGAACAACCGGCATTGAAATTGGATTACCATCAAGAAATATAGCAATTACACTTCCTATGTTTTCTGAAGTAATTTCCGCAAAAAGTTTCTTACCTTCTGTATTAAAGGCTAAAGAAACTACTGGCTCGGAACTATTTTGATTAAAGTCTAATTGAGCGTGTTCTACCAAACTTCCTGTAATTCCAGTCGGTCTAAAATACTGTGCCGAGGTAGTAGCACTCGTACTAGAAGCAAGTGCCGAAAAATCCTCTTTCACAACAAGTCTAAATTCTAGAAGAGGTGTTTTACCGATCGATGCTACTGCACGCTCTACATTTGATTCTCCAGGCAATTCAACGATAAGTTTCTGATCAGTTTCTTTATTATTTAAAATACCTCCAGCTTCTACCTGAACAATAGGCTCTGATACACCAAAAATATTAACTCTTCGCTCTATCACATCTCGAAGAGCATCCATCGAAGAACCAACCTCGCTTTTATCGAGTTTACTAATGTCCGCCTTATAAACAAGATGCGTTCCTCCCGCGAGATCAAGACCTAATTTAAACGGATAATCATAGCCAAAATAGGCAATAAGTACCGAAATAATAATTAAAAGTAAAGAAATAATTCGTGTTTTCATATATTTAGTAAGTGCCTACCATTATATGGGTTTTAATATAAATAACAAGGGAATAGATGGCGCCCATCCATTCAGGGCTACAAATATAGCTTTTTGAGTTCATCGATTCCCTCCTCGATTTTGACTTCTGGAATCCAACCTAAGAGCTCACGGGCAAGGGAGTTGTCAGCTAGAGTGTCCTTGGGCTCAAAACGTGCAGGAATATACTCTACTGGACCTCCGATGAGCTTGGTGATAGTGTTTATACTTTGATTTTTGCCGGCACCAATATTTAAAACTTCACCATTCCCTACTTTCTCGCTTTTCATAGCCAAAATATTTGCACATACCACATCCTTAACATTAGTAAAATCGCGAGTCTGACTTCCATCCCCTGTAACTGTCATAGTTTTCCCCTCTTTTATTTGTTTTAAAAATTTCGCGATAACGAGCGCATAAGCACCTTCTGCACTTTGACCTGGACCATAAACATTGAAATAACGAAGTGAAACTGTTGGAAGATTATAAATCTGAGAAAACATTTTACATAATAGTTCTCCCATATACTTCTGCAGTGCATAAGGACTTTTTGGATTTGGAGACATGTCTTCCTTAAGAGGCATAATCGGCTGATCTCCATATGCAGAGCTTGATGCAGAATAAATCACCTTTTTCACTCCAGCTTCTTTTGAAGCAAGAAGTACATTTAAAGTACCATTTACATTTGCATTATGACTTTCTGCAGGAAATTCAATTGAAAATTGGACACGAGGAAGTGCAGCTAAATGAAATACATAAGTAGCATCTTTAAAAATTGGTTTTATTGCATTTAGGTCTGTAAGATCAACAATATGAAGCGTTGCTCTCGAATCAACATTCTCTTTTTTACCTCCAGAAAGATTGTCTACAACGTGAACATCAAAGCCTAGTGACACTAATTCACGTGTAATATTCGAGCCAATAAATCCCGCACCGCCCGTTACAATTATTTTTTCAGACATTGCACTATTATACACCCCTTCGTGAAAGTAATTCTTTTATAGTTTTTAATGCAATAGTAAGATCGAGAAGAAACGATCTATTTTTTATATAGTACAAATCATATGAAAGTTTGTTTTTTGTTTCTTTAGTATCAACTCCATGATGAGGATGACGATCATGATAAAGCTGTGCCCATCCAGAAAGTCCTGGTTTTATAATATGACGAACATTATAATAAGGAATTTCTTCGGTATAGCGTTTAACTGGCTCTAAAAATTCTGGTCTAGGGCCAATGAGTGAAATATCTCCAGTAAGCACATTCCAAAGTTGTGGTAACTCATCAATACGAGTTCTCCTCAAAAACTTTCCAAGTCGAGTTATTTTATTTATTGGTTTTAAAGAAAGATTTGCCCCCCATGACGCCTCATCATTTGCAATTGTCATCGTTCTAAATTTCACAATATCTACGGCTTTATTGTTTTTCCCTACTCGCTTTTGATAACTAAAAATAACACCTCCATCATCAAATTTAATTGCTAAATATACAAAAGGGTAGAGAAGTAAAGAGATTATAAAAAGAATAAATGAAACACATATATCCATCAATCGTTTCAATATATCGTATACAGTTCCAGACGAAACAGAAACGTTTTCCAAAAACCAATTATATTTCAAGAATGAAACTGGTACCTTATCAAACACGTCCTCATACAACTGATGCATATCAATAAATCGTACTCTTGAAAAGAGCAAACTGTATAAGTGAGGTAGCACAGGCTCAATTTGCTTATTGTGTAAATCCACAGCGATCACCTGCACATCATCACTATGAATTCGATCCAATATTTCTCCCTTAAAATTAATACTTGAAGCATTATTGAGATCTACGACTGAAGTAAAAAATAAACCGTAACGAAAATTATTATTTATTTCATTCTTAAGTTCTTCCATTTCTTCCCCACTACCAATAAGAATCGCCTTTTGTTTTTTGCGACCACCGCCAATAACTGGGTACAGATACATTCTCCAACCAAAAACCAAAATGAACGATACTACGAGATAGATGAATAGATTAGTCTTAGGAGTAATACCAAAATAAGAAATAAAATAAAAGAATAATACTGCAATTACACAATTGATAACTTCCGCACGGAGAAGAGTTGCATATAATTTATTTTTTAATAAAACCGCTTGTTTTTCATATAATCCAGCAATAAAGAAAATCAATACCCAAACAATAAAAAGAAAGGAAAAAGGAACAAGATGCTGCATAATCTTAAATAACGCAGGTATCTCGGCATAACGCAAAAAAAGCATAAGCCACAACGCTAAAAGCAAAGAAACCAAATCGCCCAAAAACAATACAAGGGGCTCTTTCTTATTGAAAATATTCATAATATCCTTATGATATAATAAATTACGTATAATATCCATATATGAAGGAAAATCCTCAAAAAAGGCTAAAAATCCTATTTTTCATTACAAAATCTAATTGGGGTGGCGCACAGCGACACGTGTTTGATATTGCAACGAATCTTTCAACAAAAGAATTTGATACGACAGTAATCGTTGGTGGAAAGGGAATACTCAAAAATAGATTGGAAGAATGTAAAATAAAAACAATATCACTAGAAGACTTACAGCGAGATATTCACGCATTAAATGATACAAAATCATTTCTACAATTTTACAAATTTTTAAAACAAGAGAATCCAGACATACTACATTTGCATAGTCCAAAAGCGGCTGGCTTAGGAGCTCTCTCCGGTAGAATGTACAACCTCACCCACAGACACAAAGTTCGCATCATATATACAGTCCATGGTTGGACCTTTAATGAAAATAGAAATATTTTATCAAAACTAATTATCATTATCGCCTCTTGGATTACCTCCCTTCTATCACACAAGGTGATTGTACTAGGTGAACGAGAAAAAGATCAAACTGAAAAATGGCCATGGGTAAAAGGTAAATTTAAAATAATAAAAATAGGAATTGCAAAACCAAGCTTCTTAGCGCGAACAAAAGCTCGTGATTTTATAAGTGAAAAGATAGGGAAAAAAATAGATAAATCGACAATTATCATAGGTACAATTGCAGAGCTACACAAAAACAAAGGACATATCTATATACTTAATGCACTAGCACAAATAAAAAACATTATCCCAAAATTTCTATTTGTCATCATGAGCGACGGTGAAGAAAGAGCTAATCTTGAAAGAATAATTAAAGAAAAAAAACTCACAGATAACGTCGTACTACTCGGACATGTACACAACGCCTCTTTATACCTAAAAGCTTTTGATATTTTTACTCTAACATCAATCAAAGAAGGACTACCCTACACACTACTCGAAGCGGGTAAAGCAGAGCTACCAATCATAGCAAGCAATGTAGGTAATATCGCCGAGCTCATCGACGATATGCATTCTGGTATCCTAATAAAATCAAAGAATATTCGTGAAATCGCTGAGTCAATTCAATTTTTAATAAACCATCCAGAGAAAAGAAAAGAATTTGCACACAGTGCCTACGAAAAAATAAACGAAGATTACTCGCTCTCAAAGATGCTTAAAGAAACCATCAAACTCTACGTATAGATGGCGCCCATCCCTTCTACACTCCTAAAAACTCATTTTTGATCATATCCTTTGGAGTATCGCGACGATAACGGCGCATACCCATAAGAATTCCTAGCCCCATAAATTCTGTGAGTAAATGTGTTCCTCCATAACTCATAAATGGAATAGTAATACCTGTTACTGGCAAGACGCCGATATTCATTCCAACATTAACAATAAAATGAGTCATAAAAAGAACAGCTAGTCCTGCCCCGAATAAAACCTCAAAATTTGAAACCCCAAGAATCGCATTTACTAATATTCGCCACATTAATGTTCCATACAATATAAGTAAAATCAAAACTCCTAAAAAGCCCCATTCTTCTGCAAAAGCAGCGAAAATGAAGTCAGTCTGATATTCCGGTAAAAACTTCAGGCGAGATTGAGTTCCATAGCCAATTCCTTTGCCCCACACTTGTCCAGAACCGACCGCTATAGTAGATTGATACGCGTTATAACCTGAGCCTTGAATATTTGTCAGTGGATGTATAAAATTCTTAATTCTTTCTTTTTGATATTCCTTAAATCCATAAACCCACAAACCACCAAATGCGATAATTCCTAATAAACAAACTATACCCAAGTGCCTTTTTGAAATCCCGCTTACCAAAACCATACCTAACCATATAAAAAAAATAATAATAGCCGAACCAAAATCTGGTTCAAGCAAAATTAATGCAAAAATTGAGAAAGCATAAAAACCAGATGTAATTATATGACGTATATTGGCGATTTCTATATGCCGTCTAGAAAAATATTTTGCTAATATTAATATTAGAACTAATTTAATTGGATCAGAAGGTTGAAATGATACTGCTCCAAAATCAAACCAGCTTTGAGCACCATTCACTACTCTTGCGAAAAGTAAAACCACAATGAGCGCCACACACGACGCAACAAACAGTGATACCAACACCCCGGTCCTACGTAAAAACCTAAAATCAATAGTACTAAAAACAAAGAAAACGGTAAGTGAAATAATGATCCATATAACCTGCTTTGTGAAAATAAGTGAATCCCCAACAAAAGAATTCATCGTAAAAAGCCCAGCACAAAGAATAGGAATCACTGATCCTAAAAGAATCCAATCTATAGAAGGCTTTTTCATGGACGAACTAATGGAATAATTTCAATACGAGAAGATTTTTTAGGAAATGTTTTTGGCCAAGTAAAAGTGACACCTTGAGATTGATTATCGCCAAGCCCGTCGATCAATGTCTTTGAAAATGCCATTGCATTATCGGATGTATCGTACACAATCGCAGTCACCTCAATAACACCAAGTGTAGCTGTAGAACGATTTTGAATAGTCGCATCGATCCGCGGAGACCCATCTTCAATCGCGAAAGAAAGAGTCTTGCTAGTAACAACAATAGCCGGATCAATATAATCAATCTTTTCCCAAGCAAGAGGTTCTACAAACTCAAAAGTAACGAGAGCGGGTATTCTTTCTCCAGAAACAATTCCTCCTTCAAAAACAGGACTGTTACTATGAGGTAAAATAAAAGTGTTTCCTTTCCTTTCGTCTATCACTATTCCTGCTCTATCAAATAATTT
Organism: Candidatus Zambryskiibacteriota bacterium; assembly: GCA_009694965.1. Classification (GTDB taxonomy): domain Bacteria; phylum Patescibacteriota; class Minisyncoccia; order Phycocordibacterales; family DATDWN01; genus C7867-006. The sequence goes on along the minus strand of SIBV01000015.1, from coordinate 1,265 downwards.
AAATGTGTAATATGCGTGTTTTACTTCCCCACTCAAATTTGGATTTTGTACATAAGCTAATAAATTGTAGACTCCCTTAGTCACAGGTATTGCTCTCGCCCAAACCACGATAGGATTTAAAAACTGTGAACTACAGAGCTTCACACATGGCCCGCCGCAGTCAATTCCGTATTCTCTTTGATTTAACTTTCCATCAAAACATGTCGGCGCAACATAAAACGTAGTAAATAAAGGAATACCAATAAAAACAGCTACGCAGACGATAAGTCCTCCTAAATACACTGTTTTTCTTCTACGAGCCCAAGTCGACATATGTTAATTTACTTTATTTAACGGTGGAAAAATATTGAAGGTAGAAAGTGAACTATTAATAAACTTACTTGTGTTATCCCACTGAGCATCTGGGACTATCACTGCAATGCTGTAGAGATTTAGTAAACTCACCTCATAATAAAACTGTATATGCGCAGAGGGATTTGATGCGTCTCCATCAATCGTCGCATCTATCAAGTAAAACGTTCCGCCTTGCGATTGTAATTTTTTTGTACTAACATCTTTTAGCTGTGGAAAACGAGCCAAAACTCCCCCACCTATTTCTTTCATAATTTCTCCTTCCGACATTTTCCTTGCATCTTCCGGTAATGTTTCAACTGCTATCGCAATCTTAGCAGAGTCTTTACTTTCTGAATCGTGAATCACGACACCCTTAGCCATAGCGTCCACCTTCCAACCCTTTGGCGGATTAATGGAGAAACCAAAATCTTTATTCGAATACTGAGCACTTTCTAGCAAAGCTGGATTACTCGTAGAAAATTGTACAACAGGTTTTGAAAATAATATTCCGTTCTGTTGTGGCTGAAGTTTGTTCAACTGTCCAACCTCCTCCGCATTAATTTTAAGCATTAAAGGCACTACTTGATAAAAATAAAACACTACAAATGCGATGCCTATAAGCACAAACGTAACATAAAAGGTCTTTCTCTTATTTAATTCATCTTCTTGTGGTGCTGACTTTATCTTTTTCAAATCCTCATATAGTATGCCTAAATAAATAACCATAATTGGTACAAATACAGCATACATAAAAAATGCACCGAACAAAATAAAAATTCCAATTAGTATTCCAATTACAAGGGGTCCTACAAGCGTCGATGCGAGTGCAGAAACAAACCCGAAGGTGACCGCGATTATCACGACTACAATTTCTAATACAATGCCTATTAAAATCGCAAACAAAAATCTTCCAAACACCGCCCACCAATAAC
>SIBV01000014.1 GCA_009694965.1 Candidatus Zambryskiibacteriota bacterium | reverse complement strand
AAGCGGTTTTTTGTTCTAAGTGAATATTTAATATATTGCTTTTATTTTAAAACGTGATATAATATACGAGGAGGTTTCTGTGAGAACATTGTTTGCATGGTTAATAGCCATATTGTTAGTTGTCGGACTTTACTCCATTCCATCAGTATGGAGAGGAGTTGAAGCCCGATCTTTTGCGAAGTTCGCAGAAGGTGGTGTGAGTGTGGAAACTGTTCCACTCAGTGCCATGAGAGGAAGCGGTAATCCTATCGGTGTTCCAGGTGGTGTTGGTCTCATGATGGGGGCGAGCTACCAGTTCACGAATTCAAAAGGTGAAACTCGGATTGCCACTTTCTGCAACGGTCATGAGGACTTTTGGCCCATCATTGATGCGATGCCGAATTCAATTCAACTTGTGGCGAGTGACCGAGCTGGATATCGTGTTCGGTTTGAGCTTACCCAAAATGACTTGGAGGATGCTCACACTAAAAATAGCTGGTGGATTCGTCACATGGGTTTTGAACGCCGTCTCCGCGTGATTCCCATTAGAAATTAAATAACAGGACGACTAGGCAAATGCCGATGTCGTCCTTCGTCGTATTAATTGACAAGGTTTTCGGGTTTGCTAAGGTGGGAGAGGAGACTTTTATGCAGATGACCGACAGGCGTTTTCGTATTGAGATGGATGCCGTCATTGAGGACGTGGATTATTACATGATGGACAAAAAGGGGGACCGAGAGAGTCTCGTGCGACACACGGCCATTGCTTTAAGCGACAGAGGTCTAATCCCGTATGACAAATACGAGGTGCTGGATGGCGACGCTGAGCCGGCTACGTCGATTGAGGTTCTCGAGGAGGACCCAACCATCAAGGCGGTGCTCGTACTCATTGAAGCGTCCCGGGCACTTCATCCCTTGAGGGACTTGTGCTGGAACGCTTACAAAATGAACTGTCCCAGTGATACTGGGTACGGTCATGGTGTCTAAATCCTCTTCGGGTGATGAAAAAGGGGCGACTAGGCGAAAGCCGAGGTCGCCCTTTCTCTTACTTGTTGACATTAAACCTTGTTTTGTATAGTATAGACGCCACTGAAGTATTTGCATTCTCTTTGAGTTTAAGTAAGTCAGTACCACAAAGAACGTGGTTTTCTTCTTGCCTTTAGGCAGAGAATTAAAACAGACACTATGACACGATCATCCAAAAAAGGTCCATACGTTGACGATAGACTCCTCAAAAAGATTGAGGGTAAAAAGCCTATCGAAACAGGAGTAATAAAAACTTGGTCAAGAGCGTGCGTGATCTCTCCTGAAATGATTGGTTTTAATTTTGGCGTACACAATGGAAAAACTCACCTAGAAGTTCTAGTTTCAGAAGACATGGTTGGACACAGACTTGGCGAGTTCTCTCCTACAAAGAAATTTATCAAACACGGAGGAAAAATGCAAAAGGAAATGGAACAGAAGAAGAAAGAGGGTGAAATCGCTTCTGCTCAGGCTGCAAAAGCACCAGCTGAAGCAGTGGCTAAGAAGTAGCTAGTAGCTAGCATCTAGGAAAATACAAAAATGAAGTCAGCACACGCAACATTATCAAATTTCAGACAAGCACCTCGTAAAATGCGAATGGTGGCAAATGCTGTACGTGGAAAGAAAGTTACAGATGTTTTGGTAAACCTAGATTTCGTAGCCAAGAAAGCGAGTCTTCCAATCAAGAATTTGATTCTTTCAGCTCTAGCAAATGCAAAGGCACTTGATATTCCTACTGAAAATCTAATTGTAAAAACAATACAGGTTAACGGTGGAAAGATCATGTACCGAAGACGACCAGCAGCAAGAGGATCTGCACATCCAATTCGAAAGAGGACTTCTGCGATTTTTGTGGAACTCGCAGAAAGTCCAGTTATAAAGTCGAAAGTTCATAAAGTTCGTAAAGAAAAATCCGTATCCACTTTAAAAACTTTATAACTTTATAAACTTGTAACTAATTATCATGACTCATACAGTTCATCCTTACTCACATAGACTTGGAATCATCAAAGATTGGAAATCTCGATGGTTTGGCGTAAAGAACAAATACAAAGAATTTTTGAAAAGTGACGTTCTATTACGAGTGTATCTAGAAAAGAAACTTCGAGGAATGTATATTGCTAATATCGAAATGGAAAGAGGGGAAAAAATTCTAAAAATTATTATCGAAACTAGTAGACCGGGTATGATTATCGGACGAAGTGGAGACGGAGCAGTGAAACTAAAGAATGATATTTTGAAATTTATTGCGAAGAAGGAACTTTCTACAGGAGGGGAAGTAAAAATCGACATCAAAGAAGTTCGATCTCCAGAATCAAACTCAGCTATCGTAGCTCAAATGATAGCAGATGGTCTTGAGAAGAGACTGCCTTTCCGAAGAGTGACAAAACAAATGGTTGAAAAAGTTATGGCAAACAGAGATGTTTTGGGTGTGAAAATCGAACTTTCAGGAAGACTTGGAGGAGCTTCAATGGCCCGACAAGAGAAAATAAAGAAAGGACGAATCCCTCTTCAGACTTTCCGAGCGGATGTTGATTTCACAAAGTACGAAGCTAGACTTCCATACGGAGGAATCGGAATAAAGGTTTGGATATATAAGGGGGACATTTTTTCTGCGAAAAAATAATTTTCAATTTTCAATTTTCAATTTCTAAAAAACTACCATGTTGTTACCAAAAAAAGTTAAATACAGAAAATGGCATACAATGCGAAAGAACGCTAACAAAGTTGGCGTTGCTTCACGTGGTACAACAATCGCTTTCGGTTCACATGGTTTGAAAGCTATGGCTGGAGCCCGAATTATGTCTAACCAGATAGAAGCGGCAAGAAAAGCTCTTTCAAAGGCTCTTGGTAAAACAGGAAAGATTTGGATTCGCATTTTTCCAGACATGCCTCTTACAAAGAAGCCAGCTGAAGTAAAGCTTGGAAAAGGTAAGGGAGATTTGTTTGGATACTGCGCACCAGTGAAACCAGGAAGAGTGATCTTCGAGGTTGATGGAGTATCAGATGCAATAGCTCGAGAAGCACTTCGAAAGGCAGGAACAAAGCTTCCGCTTAAGACAAAGGTTCTAGCAGCTCACAACTAAATACATGAAAGATTTTATAAAAAAAAGTAATAAGGAATTGGTAACACTACTTTCTCAAAAGAGAGAGGCTGTTCGAGTTTTCAGATTTAATGTCTCAGGAAGTAATACTAGAAATGTAAAAGAGGGAAGTAGTTTACAGAAGGACATTGCAAGAATATTAACCCTTTTAAATAAACCTAAGGTGCAAGCTACGACAGAAACTAAATAAAAACCATGGAAAAGACAAAAATTAAAAAAGTATTAGTTGGAATAGTAACTTCAGACAAAATGAAGGATACTATCGTTGTGAAAGTAGAACGCTTTGTAAAACACCCAAAGTATGGTAAATACACATCAATGAGCAAGAAGTTCAAGGCGGACGACAAGGGTAATACAAAGAAAATCGGCGAGAAAGTTTCTATAGAGGAATGTGCACCTATTTCAAAGGATAAGCACTTCAGAGTTATATAATTCAAAAACCATGGTACAACCACAATCAATCGTTAAAATAGCTGATAACTCCGGAGCAAAGATCGGACGAGTGTTCAAAGTTCTTGGAAGCTCAAAGAAGAGATATGCTTCTATCGGAGAACTTGTGGTTATATCTATTCAAAAAGCAGAACCAAGAAAGGCAACAAAGAAGAAGGATGTGGTTTACGCAGTGGTTGTTAGACAAAAGGCGCCTTTCCGAAGAAAGGACGGTTCGTACATAAGGTTCGACGAAAACGCAGTGGTTATTGTGATGAAAGAGAAACAAGAACCAGTAGCCGGAAGAATCTTCGGTCCGATTCCAAGAGAGTTGGGAGAGGTTGGATATCAAAAGATAATTTCTTTGGCTCCCGAGGTAGTGTAAAGAAATTATCTTAAATTTCTAATTTTCAATTTTTAATTTCTAAACAAGATGAAAATAAAAAAAGACGACAAAGTAATAGTGCTCACTGGAAAAGACAAGGGTAAAACTGGAACTGTCACAAAGGCTATGCCAAAAGAAGGCAAGGTTGTTGTAAGTGGAGTAAATGTTTTGAAAGTTCATCAAAAGCCACGAAAGGGAGGTCAGAAGGGACAAATCATCGACAAGACAATGCCGATTAATGCATCAAACGTTCGTCTAGCAGAAAAGAAAAGTAAAAAGTCTAAAGCTTCTAAGTAATTCCCAAACTTTTTAACTATCTAACTATCTAACTTTTAAACTAAATTTATGGAATCAATCAAAGAAAAAACAGGAAAGGTATTTGAGGCTCTAAGAGCCGAGTTTGGCTATAAAAATGTTATGCAAGCTCCAAAGGTTGTAAAGGTGGTGGTTTCTTCTGGTGTTGGTTCTCAAAAAGACAAGAAGAAAATCGAGCTTATTGCTGACCGACTTTCAAAAATCACTGGTCAAAAGCCAGCTCGGAAAGGAGCCAAGATTTCCATCGCAGCTTTCAAGGTTCGAGAAGGAGATCCAGTGGGAATGCAAATCACTCTACGAGGACACCGAATGTATGATTTTCTAGATAGACTTGTAAACATTGCGATCCCTAGAACCAAGGACTTCCGAGGTATTTCTGCAAACGGCATCGATGAGATGGGTAACTATACTCTAGGAATTAAAGAAAACACTATTTTCCCAGAGTCAGGAGACGAAGATTTGAAGGATGTGTTCGGACTGGCAGTTACTGTTGTGACAAACGTAAAGAATGCGAAAGAAACAAAGGCATTCCTAACTCATCTAGGTTTTCCATTTAAGAAAGTAGAAGGGGAGAAGCCAAAGAAAGAGCTAAAACCTAGAAAAAAGAAATAAAATAACAAAAGACCGCTGAGAGGCGGTTTTTTTGTAAAACTACATAGGGTTACCCTATGTAGTTTTATACTTTTTGACCAAGAACAGAACTACGGAGGAAACTCCTCCGTAGTTTAAATACATACAAAAGAAAAAGGCGGGACTTGGTAGTCCTGCCTTTGATTGTTTCGCGCCGAGCCTACGAGGCTTCGCGCAACGCATCGGCTGGCGTCGGCTCGGCGAAGTCGGTGTCCTTGCCGGCGAGTATGGCGATTGTCGCGACTTCCAAAGCCTGCGTCATGTTTTCCAGCTTCAGTCCGAGCTTGTACATATTACCCCTCGTTTCGATGAGAGCCTGTTTCATTGCGGCCTTGCCTGGCTCGCTCTTTGGCTCGAAACCGAGGATGCCAACGATCAACGCCTGGGTATCGGTGACGTTGCTGTTGAGCTTCTCGATTTTGCTCTCGATCTTGAGCATCTTCTTGGTCTTCTTTTCCATCGTAGCCTCCTTAGGCTTGTGGCCGGTATGGCCCTTGCTGTTTCAATGTGTATATCAATTTTAGCATACTCCATAGAGTTTGTCAAGGACATTTAAAATTCATTTTGGTGGTATAATATTTATATAAAATTAACTTAAATATATATGGAATGGAAAGAAAATTTAGGTGTGGGGCCAGAGTCTGAAGACAGAGAATCAAGAGTAACACCGGAATTAGTGCAACTTTCCGAGGGTCAGCCTTTGTATCACGCATTTCTCCGCGATCCAGACGCTATCACGGTTTCAACAGATGAAGTTCACTCTGCAAAGAGTAGACTTTATCAAATCATTGCTACCAACCCAGAAGCTGTTGTTTCCTGTAATGGTAAAACTATTGACGAAGCCAGAGCTATTCTTGAATCTATTGAATTTTCTGAAAATGAAAAAGCAGCTTAGGATTTATACAATATAAAAAACATAATAGCTTTATTTTAGTGCTATTTTGCTGTACTTGTTGACTTATAAGGCCTTAGTTGTTAGTATAACCCCAGCTTGGAAAAGCTTTTTTATTTGAATTAATAAACCCTAGAACTTTCACAATTTGAGACAAGGTCGCGTATAAAACATAAAACGAAATCGGAAATGTATAAATAGTACATTGACGAGAGCATTTTATGTTTTAGACGATGAGATTGGCCAAATTTGGAAGTTATATAAATTATGGCAAAAACATCAGTACTAGCAAGAGCCGCAAAGAAACCGAAATTTTCAACTCGGGCTACTAATCGATGTTTCAAATGTGGTCGTGGAAGAGGATTTATGCGAGATTTCGGTCTTTGCAGAATTTGCTTCCGTGAGCTAGCCAATGAGGGGAAAATACCAGGCATCAAAAAATCAAGCTGGTAAATCTGTGGTCTTTTTGTCCGATTTCTTCGTTTTCAGTTTTATTTGTTCCGTGCGCAGGACTAAATGTCCAGCTTAGTCACAAACAAAACATCAAACTTTGAACTCGAACAAAAATCCTCACAGATAGTAAAAGTCGTTTAGGTAAGTCTTTAGTCACTAGACGAAAGAAACTACCGAAATATAATAAAAACCCGTATCAACTTTATGAACTTTATAACTTTCAAACTTTATAACTAATTATATGGATACAATTTCAGACATGATAATTAGAATGAAGAACGCAGGTGATTCAAAGAAAGAATCAGTCATTTTTCCATATTCAAAACTAAAGCTAGCTATTCTAGAGGTTCTTTTCAAGGAAGGGTTCGTCTCATCTTTTGGAAAAAAAGGAAAGAAAGTAGCAAAGTTTATAGAAGTAGTGCTTTCTTATGAAGACGGAGAGTCAAAGATTCACGGAGTAGAAAGAGTTTCAAAATCTTCAAAGAGAATTTACAGTAAATCAAAAGATATAAAGAAGGTAAAAAGTGGAATGGGAAGTTTGATAATCTCAACTCCACAAGGCATCATGACAGACAAGCAAGCAAAAATTGCTAAGGTCGGAGGAGAGGCCCTTTTTACCATATGGTAAAAAGAATTTTCAATTTCTAATTTTCAATTTTCAAAAAATCAATGTCACGAATCGGAAAAAAAATAATAGCCATCCTCCCAAAGACTGAAGTAACTTATGTTGACGGTCTTTTCACTGTCAAAGGTCCTCTAGGAACACTGTCAAAGAAGTTCAAGCAAGATATTGAAATCACTGTCGGAGAAAAAGAGATTACTCTAGTGCCAAAAAGAATAACTCTTCTGAACAAAGCACTTTGGGGAACATATGCATCACACATCATGAACATGGTGAACGGTGTTACAACTCCTTTCTCAAAGAAACTGATTCTAGAAGGTATTGGTTACAAATCAGAAGTAAAGGGAACTAACCTCGTTCTGGCTCTTGGTTTCTCACATCTCGTTAACGTCCCAATCCCTGAAGGTTTGAAAGTTACTGCAGAAAAGAATGTTATTACTGCAACGGGAGTTGATAAGGAAGTGGTAGGAGAGTTCACCGCAAACGTTCGGTCTCTAAAGAAACCTGAGCCTTACAAAGGAAAGGGAATGAGATATGATGGGGAGGTTGTAAAACGAAAACAAGGAAAGAAAACAGCGTAGTTAAACATACGAATATGCGAATAATACAAATCAACGAATGGCTACGAATAGGGGAAAATTCCACAGCTTGTATTATTCGTAATAATTCGTATCATTCGTACATTCGTTAATTCGTATATTCATTTCATGAAATCACTAAACGCAAAAAAGGAAAAAAGAGTAAGAAGACACGCAAAGATTCGTTCTACGATTTCTGGTACTTCTACAATGCCTCGACTTTCTGTTTTCAAATCAAACAAATACATTTCAGCTCAGCTTATTGACGATGTAAATAATATTACTCTAGCCTCAGCACATTCAAGGGATGTAAAAGGAAAGGGGATGATGGAAAAATCAGTATTGGTTGGTTTGGTAATTGCAGAGAAGGCATTGGCAGTAAAGATAACAAAGGTAGTTTTTGACAGAGGAGGATTTATTTATACAGGTAACATCAAGGCTCTTGCTGACGGCGCACGAGAAGGCGGACTTAAATTTTAAGATAAACATACGAATATGCAAATAACACCAATGATACGAATAGCTACGAATAAAATGCAGAAATTTGTGTTATCATTCGCAATCATTCGTATATTAGTATAATTCGTTAATTCGTATATTAAATTCATGGAACCAGACAATATTACAAATTTGCCAACAGAAGAAACACCAAAGGATACAGCACCTGTAGAAGTTGCAGTTGTTTCTGCACCAGAAGCATCTCAGGCACCGGCTCAAAGAGAGTTTCGAAAGAACTCAAGAAAGCCAGCACCACGTAGAGAGGCTCGTGTTAAGCCTGAGTTTGATCAAAAAATAATCAGCATCCGAAGAGTGACTCGTGTGGTAACTGGAGGACGAAGATTCAGTTTCTCTGTTGGTATTGTGATTGGTGACAGAAAGGGCAGAGTTGGAGTAGGACAAGGAAAGGCGGGAGACACTCCAGTTGCTATCGACAAGGCTGTTCGAGACGCTCGAAAAAATATGATCAAGGTAGTTACAACAAAGTACGGATCTATTCCTCACGAAGTAGATGCAAAATACTCCTCTTCAAGGGTTCTAATCATGAGAGCTAAAGGAAAGGGAGTATTGGCTGGATCATCTGTTAGAACAGTTTTGGAATTTGCTGGTCTGAAAGAAGTTAGTAGCAAAATCTTTTCAAGAAGTAAGAATAAGATGAACAATGCAAAAGCAGCAATCAAAGCACTTTCGATGCTAAAGCCATCGAAAAAGTAAAAAGTTTGTAAAGTTATAAAGTCCATAAAGTAGATACAAAAAAATTCACTTTAAAAACTTTAAAAACTTTCAACTTTATAAACTAAAACATTTATGCAAACACACAATTTAAAAAGAAGAACCCCAAATAAGAAGTCACGACAACACGGAAGAGGAGGAACTCGAGGTAAAACTGCTGGACGAGGAACCAAGGGTCAAAACGCAAGAGCGGGTCACAAGAAGCGACCAGAAATTCGAGATTTCATAAAAAGAATTCCTAAACTTCGAGGACGTGGAAAAAACGTAAACACTAGTATCGAAACAAAACCATCAGTCGTAAACTTGAGAGAGATAAATAAGGTATTTAAAGCAGGTGATGTTGTTTCTCCGCAAACTTTAGTGAAGGCAGGACTTGTAAACAAAGTTTCAGGAAACCTTCCTCGAGTAAAAGTTTTAGCTACTGGAAACGTGGACAAGGCGCTTAAATTCAAGAATTGCATGCTCTCTCTTACAGCCAAAACTGCGATAGAGAAAGCTGGAGGTAGTGTTGTCGCTTAAAAACTCATATGAAAAACTTTTTTAACAAATTCACTCTCGTTTTCCAAGATCAAATCTTGAGAAAGCGAATATTTCTCACACTAGGAGCTTTGATTTTGTTCAGAGTTCTTTCTGCTGTTCCTATTACTGGAGTAGATCGAGGTAGACTAACTCAGTTTTTCAGTAGCAACGAATTCTTCGGGCTTCTAAACATTTTCTCTGGAGGAGGCTTGGCACAACTGTCTATCGTGATGCTTGGAGTAGGGCCTTACATTACTGGTTCTATTATTATGCAACTTCTTACTATAATGTCTCCTAAACTGAAGGAGATGTATCAAGAAGAGGGTCAGGCAGGACGAAGAAGATTTACTCAATACGGAAGATTACTTACTATTCCCCTAGCTTTGATCCAAGCTTTCAGTTTTATAAAGATACTACAAAGCCAGCAGATACTCGGTGTGCTTTCACCTCTACAGCTTACTGTTGATTTATTGGTTATTACTGCGGGTTCAGTACTTCTCATGTGGATCGGTGAACTTATTTCTGAATATGGAATTGGTAATGGCGTTTCACTCATTATCTTTGCTGGTATCGTCGCAACTTTACCAGCTACTCTTGGGCAACTCGCATTCTCGTTTGACGCATCACAATTACCAGTTTATCTAGCACTTACTGCTATTTCTCTGTTAGTTATAGTTGGAATAGTTATTATTACAGAAGCTGAAAGACCGATACCCGTAACCTATGCAAAACAGGTTCGAGGAAACAAAGTTTACGGAGGAACTTCTACATACCTTCCACTCAGAATTAACCAAGCTGGAGTTATTCCAATAATCTTTGCTTTATCAATTCTTCTGTTTCCTCAAATGATTTTGACTTTTTTGCAGAATACAGATTCAGCTAGTTTGAAATCTATCGCTACAATGCTTTTGGGAATTCTAGCTAATAGTTGGTTCTACGCAATTACATACTTTCTTTTGGTTTTTGTTTTTACTTACTTCTATACCGCAGTGACTTTTGATCCAGATCAGATATCTACTAACCTTCAGAAGAACGGCGCATTTATTCCAGGAGTCCGTCCAGGAAAATCAACTTCAGATCATATCGCTAGAATTCTCACTAGACTTACACTAGTAGGCGCTCTCTTCCTTGGTCTCATCGCTGTTCTTCCGCTTATAATGAGTGGACTGACAGGCATCACAGCTATCTCCGTTGGAGGAACATCTCTTCTTATCGTTGTATCAGTAGTTATAGACCTTATTAAAAAGGTTGATGCTCAAGTCTCCATCAGAGAATACTAAACAAAATCATTCAGACGATTTTGAAACTATAATGTATAATGTATAACGTATCTCATACATAATACTTTATACATCTTATGTCTCCACAAACTTTTATATTTATTGGCCGTTCTGGTTGCGGAAAAGGCACTCAAGCTGAACTTCTTCAAAAATATTTGAAAGAAAAAGACCCAGATACTGGTATTCTTTATATAGAAACTGGTGCAAACTTTCGAGAGTTTATGAAGGGAGAAAAGTACTCCAATTCTCTTGCGAAAAAAATATACGAAACTGGCGAGAGACAGCCAGATTTTCTAGCTGTATGGATGTGGTCTCATGTTTTGATTGATAAGATGAAAGGAACTGAGCATTTGTTTTTTGACGGCATCACAAGATCTCTCCCAGAAGCAGAGATGTTCACTACAGCAAAGGAGTTTTATGGCCGAGAGGTTACGATTGTTTATCTAAATGTCTCTAGAGAATGGTCAGAAGCAAGGCTAACAGCTCGTGGACGCTCAGATGACAAAAGTATTGATGAGATTAGGAAGAGACTTGACTGGTTTGATAAAGATTCGTATCCTGCAGTAGAGTATTTTAGAGTTCGAAAGGATTACAATCTTCTAGATATAAATGGCGAACAGAGTGTGGAGGAAGTACAAAAGGAAATACTTTCAAAATTAAGTTGGTAAAATTTTCAAAATCTCTTACTCCTCATATTTTTCAGAGAGACACGGATAAATTTTTGCTAAAATTTTCCTTGAGCTCGCGCCGACGCGCTCTCTAGTCTCTTTTCGAAACATGAGTCGACGAGATTAATATTTTTTAAACAGAATGGTAAATATTAAAACAAAGGAGGAAATAGAGATTATGAAGGAAGGCGGAAAACGCCACTCTTTTGTATTGTCTAAAATTGCTGAGAAGGTAGTGCCTGGAGTTTCCACTCAAGAACTAGAGGATTATGCGAACGAACTGATAAAGGAAGGAGGGGATAAGGGGGCATTTTTAAACTACACGCCAAAAGGCGCAAAGAGAGCTTATCCAGCTAGCCTCTGTGTTTCAGTAAACAACGAAATCGTTCATGGCATTCCCAACGAAGATCCTCTTATTCTCCAAGAAGGAGATATTGTTTCTCTGGATTTAGGTTTGGTGCACCAAGGTCTCATAACTGATAGTGCCATAACTGTGGGTGTGGGAAAGGCGAGTGATGAAGACAGAAAACTAATGGAGCATTGTAAGGAGGCTTTGTTTCTGGGAATAAAGGCTGCTCGCGGAGGTGGTCATGTGGGGGACATCGGTCATGCAATTGAGTCGTTTATTAGGCCTCTTGGCTACGGCCTGTCGGAAGGTCTCGCAGGACACGGTGTTGGCTACAAGGTCCACGAAGACCCATTTGTGCCTAACCAAGGGAAGCGAGGCTCTGGAGAGCTCTTGCGCCCAGGTATGGTTATAGCTATTGAGCCTATGGTAACCCTTGGAACAGATAAGATTGTTTTGGCAAAAGATGGCTACACATACAAGACGGCCGATGGAAGTAATGCTGCACATTTTGAACATACCGTTGCAATAACGGAAAATGAACCTATAATATTAACAAAATAAATATACGAATCAACGAATGAAAAAAACTAGACGGATGACTACGAATAATGCGATACAAAAGAATAATTTTGTGCTATATTCGTATACATTCGCAGGTTAGTATTATTCGCATATTCGTATATTAAATTCATGCATCCAAATAAAGAAAGAACACTCGTCTTAGTAAAGCCAGATGGTGTGCAGAGGGGACTGATTGGAGAAGTCACTTCTCGCTTTGAGCGAGTGGGACTCAAGTTGGTGGCGATGAAGATGATGGTCGCTGATGCAGATCACATTGAGAAGCACTATACTCTTGACCCAGAATGGCGACGCATAACTGGAGAAAAGACCATCAAGGGATATTTAGATAAGGGCCAGACCCCGCCATCCACAGACCCTTTTGAGATTACGGGTAAAATTCTCACGAATCTCAAGAGGTTTATGACTATTGGGCCTATTATTGCTATGGTGTGGGAAGGAGCCCATGCACAGAAGATCGTAAAAAAACTCACGGGTGGAACTGAACCTCTCTCTTCTGATGTTGGTACTATACGAGGCGACTATGTGCTCGATTCTTATCGCATGTCTGACCAGGAAGGTCGTGTGATTAGGAACATTGTGCATTGCTCAGGTTCAGAAAAGGAAGCAGAGGAGGAAGTGAAGCACTGGTTCAAGCCTGATGAGATTATCAATTATCGTCTGGTGCAAGAACAAATCCTTTCTGACGTGAATCTAGATGGTATTTTGGAATAATTAATTTTCTAGCACGATTATAGATTACTGCAAGTTCACATCTGTAAAATTAGGTTTATAATGTCTGTAGGGTTCGGTAGTACTTTCTACCTAATAATTTTTCAGGGAGCTTTACATTTTTATACCACGATGAGCATAATTTATTTTTTGTTCTGACGAGTATAATTGCGAGCACCCACCTACAATTTTACGTAGGGAAGTACTGCCTAATCCTATTAAAAACTCCAGATTTGGACAACACACTCGTCTAAAATCTAAAATATATTGTCACCTGCGCAGAAAGGCAGGCTCCAATTAATTTTTGATTTTATACGCGACCTTGCCTCAAATCTGGAGTTTTTAATTTAGGATTAGTACGATACAATTAAATGATCATGAACAAGAGACTATTCCGTGACACCGCAATCCTATTTGTGGTAATAGGAGTTTTGGATTTTTTGGCTAATAAACTCTACTTATATTGGACTACATGGTGGATGGATATGATCTTACATTTTCTGTCAGGAGGAGTTGTGGCGATGACAGTTATCTTAGTTTTGTCCAGTTTGTCTTGGTTGAGCAGGAGACATGTAATTGCAAGCGTAATTTTTTCTGTTCTGACAGTGGGTCTTGTATGGGAATTGTTTGAGCTCTGGTTTGAGGTTACGTCTCTTGCTGACGGTATAGTTTATTGGACTGATACATCGTCAGACATATTCTTAGATTTGCTCGGAGGATTTCTCGGTATGAAATATTCTTTTTATATACTTAACAAGCATGAATAATATTTTAACAGTAACTTTTTACGGTGGAGTTGGAAGCGTAACTGGTGCGAACTTTCTGTTACAAGATTCGAATACAAAAATTTTGGTTGACTGTGGTCTGCAACAAGGCTCAGTTGAGTCTTACGAAAACAACAAAAGAGCATTTGCATATAATCCAGCGGAAATGGATTATTTGTTTATTACTCACGCGCACCTAGATCATATAGGTCGCGTGTGTAAGTTAGTTCGTGATGGATTCCGTGGAACTATCTACTCAACTCCTGAGACGCGAGAACTTGCGACTGTAATGCTCGCTGACGCTTTGAGAGTTATGGAAATGAAAGAAAGGGAGTTTACAGATGGCCCCAAGGAATCACCACTCTATGACATAAAAGACTTCAATCAAGCGTTCTCATTGTGGAAGACCATTCCTTATCACACTGATTTTAAAATCAATGAGGACTTTTCTGTTTATCTTAAAGACGCTGGTCATATTCTAGGGTCCTCAATGTATGAATTTTCATATAAAGGCAACCTCAGTACCAGAGCAGAGTACGGTACAGGGCAAAGAAAGATTGTTTTTACAGG
>SIBV01000013.1 GCA_009694965.1 Candidatus Zambryskiibacteriota bacterium | reverse complement strand
ATCCACAGCGTGAATAAGAGTATCGACTGTGCCTGTTGCAGTCTTTATACTTACAACTCCTGATTCTCCAACTTGCTTCCAAACCTTTATAAAGTCTTTCTGAAGTAGGGTTATCGGTGTAGATTCTGACTTTTTTCCATAGAAAACAGCAGGCATTTTGCCCTCTTTTCTAAGAGTTTGTAAATTTTGAGAGGAGTCTCTCTTTTGTGCGTCTAAAGTTATCATTGGGCTAGTATATAGAAACTTCCAAAGGAAATCAAGTGAGAAACAAATAAAATCACTCAATCTACTTTGTTACAGTTCGATTGTGTTCGCTCACCTTATATTTAATAAGGCTCGCTCACAAAATCTCCTGCGCCTAGTATCTTGAGCAATTTTCTTAGTTTCCTAGAATTCGTTAAAATGGTGTCTTGACGGAACCATGCTTTCTGCCTGCGAAGTCTCTTTTCGAGACATTCTTCAACGAAATTTACTGGACCAGAGGAGAAAGTGGAGAAAAATTATGCTACTACCTTATTTACTGGTGTCTTTCCCTCCATCATGTCTATTATGTTCTGTGCTGCAAGTACAGCCATACCATCACGAGCTGGAACAGTAGCAGAAGCAGTGTGAGGAGTAATAACGACATTTGAAAGCTCTGCTAATCCAGGAGCTAGTGCTGGTTCGTTTTCGAATACATCTAAGCCGGCTCCTGCAATAACGTTGTTTTTTAAGGCGGAAACCAGGGCAATTTCATCAACGACTGGTCCTCGTGATGTGTTGATGAGGTATGCTCCCGGCTTCATCATCTTTAACCTCTCCTCATTGATAAGATGTTTTGTAGAATCAAGAAGAGGAACATGCACAGAAACAATATCAGATACTTTTAAGAGTTCCTCTGCATTATCATAAAATGTTGCCTGAAGTTCACTCTCAAAAACATCCGTTTTCTTTATATCGTAGTAAGCGACATTCATTTGAAAACCTTTTCTCAGAATCTCAGCAACTCTGTAACCAATTCTTCCACCACCCATGATTCCAACCGTCTTACCTTTGAGATCTAAGCCCAAGAAACCAAGTGGAAGCCAGCCCTTATACTTTCCTTCTCGCAAAAATTTATCAGACTCTACTATTCTACGAGTAAGTGACATTATGAGTGCCACTGCGTGTTCTGCCACAGCGTCAGTTAATGCTCCAGGGGTATTTGTAACAGTGATTCCTCTCTTCGTTGCTTCTGCCACGTCAATATTGTTGTATCCCACTGCATAGTTTGCAAATATTTTGGCAGTCGGGCACGCATCGAAAACCTCTGAGTTAATTGGATTTGTAAGCAGACAAAGAACCGCATCATATGGCTTAGCTTTTAGAGCAGTAAGTAGTTCGTCTTTTGTAAGGATTCTGTCTTCCGGATTTATATCAATCTCAAATCCCTTGTCTTGTAACATTTTAATTCCGATTTCTGGAATTCTTTGTGTGATGAATATTTTCATAACCATATTATACAAAACTTTCATAATCTGTGCGAAGTTCAAGGCGGAATGAAAAAAGGCGAGAAGCCTTACTCGTTGTAAGGTGACGAGCATTTTTGATATTCCAACGCAGAAATTCGCCAGATTTGGAAGTTTTACAAATTATTGAATAATTTTAGTTTCGTGGTTACCACATCTTGCACCGCTTTAACAGCAGGTTTTAAAAACTTATATGGAGCAACTTCATCTGGGTTCTCGGATAATCCGAGCATTAAGCCTTTTTTATATGCCACCCTTATCTCTGTATTGATGTGAACAATACACACACCATTTGCTATGGACTGTTTGAAATCATCTTCAGAATTTCCTGAACCCCCATGTAACACGAGGGGCACCCTCGTAGATTCTGAAATCGCCTTTGTTCTCTCAATATTTAATTTTGGATCTACCCCTCCACGAAGCATTCCGTGAAAGTTTCCAATAGCGGGTGCGAGCATATCAACTCCAGTAAGTTCCACAAACTCTTTGGCTTTCACTGAATCAGTTAGGGAACTTTCGTCGAGCATTACTCCTTCCGGAATTTCATCCAAAATTTTAGAAGATGTGCCAATGAACCCTAGTTCCCCTTCTAACAAAACATCTCTTCCACAGTTCCTCGCGTATTCAACACATTGTTTTGTCATTTTTACATTTTCCTCAAAAGAAAGTTTTGCTCCATCAAAAATAACAGAATCAAAACCTGCATCAATAGCTTCTTTCACTCTATCAAAAGAATAAGTGTGATCTGCATTGAGATAGATTGGGTAATCAAACTCTTCCCTAGTGCTTTTGACCAAGCTTGCTACTTGTCTCACGCCAATAAAGTCTCTTTCTCCCTCTGAAACTCCGATAATGACTGGAACTGAGAGGCTTTGTGCTGCTCGAAATACTCCCCAAAATCCTTCTGTATTTGAAATATTAAAATGACCGATTGCCACCTTTTTATCTTGCGCTTCCTTTATGCATTCTCTAAGTGTTTTTACCATTCATATATTGTAGCATATGGTTTTATGCCTGTGTTACAATATAAAGATGAAAAATATAGACATACTTGCCATAGGAGACGTAGCGACGGATGCTTTTATTAGATTAGAGGATGCTGAAGTGAACTGTGATGCTGATAAGAAAAATTGTAGGCTTTCTGTAAAATTTGGTGACAAAGTCCCGTATGAATCTGTGGAAATATGTACAGCTGTGGGAAACAGTGCAAATGCTGCTGTTTCTGCTGTGAGACTTGGACTTTCATCATCGCTCCTTGCCTATGTAGGAAATGACCAAAACGGAAAGGAGTGCATTACAGAACTTCAAAAAAATAATGTTATGACTGATTACGTCAGGACAGAAGATGGAAAAAAAACAAACTATCACTATGTACTTTGGTATGATGTAGAAAGAACTATTTTGGTAAAGCATGAAGCATTTTCATATAATTTGGGAGATATTACAGCTCCGAAGTGGCTTTACTTGAGTTCACTTGGTGAAAACACGACAGATTACCACAATCAGATTGCTGACTTTGTAGAAAAAAATCCTGAAACGAAACTAGCCTTCCAACCGGGAACCTTTCAAATTAAAATGGGTAAAGAAGTTCTAGCAAGAATATATAAAAATACTGAAATATTTTTCTGTAATGTTGAGGAAGCTCAGAAAATTTTAAACGAGAGTAGTAGAGACATTAAAATCTTGATGGAGGGACTCTCAGCACTAGGTCCGAAAAAAGTGGTAGTGACCGACGGATATGACGGTGCTTATGCACACGATACAGCAAGCCCTGAAGATTTCTGGTTCATACCTATCTACCCACACACTCCATTTGAACGAACAGGAGCTGGAGACGCCTTTGCATCCACTATTGTCTCTGCCTTGGCATTAGGCAAAACACTAGAAGAAGCTCTAATGTGGGCATCAATAAACTCAATGTCTGTAGTTCAGCAAGTTGGAGCGCAGAAAGGCCTACTGTCCCTCGAAAAAATCGAAGAGTATCTAGCCAGTGCTCCTGAAAATTATAGAGTGAGAAAAATTTAACTTATTTAACCGCGCAATAGTAAGTCGTATCCCATCCCACAAAGTTGGAGAACTTGCCTCCAATTTCTTCACATTCTACTTGATCTGTTACACCAGCATATACTTTAACCATATATTTCGCCCGAGGGCCCGGACAATTATCTCCGCAAGCAAAGAAATCCACGACTGGAGTCTTAGTCGACGTGTCGTTAGTCTCAACTGATCTATTTTGAATAAAATAAAAAGCTCCTAGAAAATAGCGGCGATTAATAATGTGTACAAATATTTTTTATTTTTCATGGTTTTGTTTACTTTTTCTTGTTATTAATTTTTTACATGCATTTATAATATCCTCTTCTGCCATTCCATAATACTTCAGAAGCTCATCGGGAGTGCCACTTTGTCCAAAGAGATCTCTCACCCCTATAAATTCCTGAGGTACAGGAAAGTTTTGTGACAAAACTTCTGCAACGGCGCTCCCTAGTCCCCCAGCGATTTGATGTTCTTCAACTGAGACAATGCAACCACAGTTTTTAGCTAGCGTTATTACGGCATCTTTATCTATTGGTTTAATTGTCGCAATGTTCAAAACTTTTACAGAGATATTTTCTTTTTTTAACTCATCCGCAACTTTCAAGGCTCGATAAACTAAGGCTCCTGTTGCAATAATTCCAACATCTCCTGTCTCAATAAGTTCTCCATATAAAAGTTGAGCCTTTCCGATTTCAAAAGGACTATCGATGGTTGTTATGACTGGAGTTTTTTCCCGAGCCAGTCTTATGTATACTGGTTTTCCTAGTTCGGCAGAGGCTAATGTCGCTTTCTTTGCCTCTATATAGTCACATGGGGAAATAACAACCATATTTGGAATAACACGAGTGATTGCGATATCTTCAATGGCCTGATGTGTTCCTCCGTCGGGACCGACAGAAATTCCCGCGTGACTTCCTGCAATAATTACAGCGCGGTCGTTATAGCAAATCGTCGTTCGAATCTGTTCCCAGTTTCTGCCAGGAGAAAACATAGCATAACTACTAATAAACGGAATCTTACCCATAGCAGAGAGTCCTGATGCAACAGAGGCAAGGTTTTGCTCAGCAACACCTATTTCAATAAATCGATCTCCAAATTTATTTTTAAACAAATTCATTTTTGTGGAGTCTGTGAGATCTGCGCAAAGTCCCACAACATTTTGATTTTTCTCCCCTGCTTCTACAAGGCCTTCGCCAAAACCATTTCGAATTGGTACTTGTTCGACTTTTTTATCAAAAATATTTGGATTTAATTTTTGTGATTTATTTAACATATTTACAATGGTCTTAAATAAAACTCTAATCTATAACCATCTGGGTCATCAAACCAAATGAATTCTCTCTTACTATCTTACTATCTTTTTCAACTGTAATCCCACTGTTTTTTATACCTGAATCATTTAAAAGTTTTTCAAATTGATTTAATTCTTCAAGGGTACGTACACCAAGTGCCAAATGATTAAGTCCGCTTTTATCCTTATCTGTATCTTGCCACTCTCCATAAGGCAATCCGAAAAATATTTTTGTGTCACCTATTTGATACGAGATGGAATCATCATATTTTTCTTTTGGCTCACCGAGAAAATGACTGTAAAAATCTTTAGTTTTTTTAAGATCTTTTACAATAATCACAATATGATCTAGAAAGGTTGGTCTCATATTATTTAATTACCATCTTTAACCCTAACCCAGAAGTTACTTTCTTTAAAAAAGAAAGTGTTGGGTTGACTTTGCCGGATTCGAAACGAGCCAGTGCCGACTGAGCTACACCGATTTTTTCCGCCAATTGTTCTTGAGTTAATTTCTTTTGAGCCCTAGCTTTTATCAAAGCGGTGATGATTTGATATTCAAAATCCAAATCATCATATGCTTTTTTTGTTTCTGGATCACGCAAAATTCTTTCTTTAACTTTAGACCAAGGAATCAATTGAATTTTTTGTTTTCGTGTCTTTTTCATGCCTTTCATTATAACATATATGTTATAATTAACGCAACCACTTTAACCGGTTTCTGGCTGTCTCAATGTCATTTTTTGATAATCTTTGTTTTTCTTTATTGATTATATGAAGAAAAATAATGTTATTTTGATGAAATGTATAAAATATCCTGATATTTTTTGTTGTTTTAATTCGTAATTCGTATAAATTCTTTTCAATTTTTTTGCTATATGGCATCAAAAGATGATACTCTTCTATTCTCAAGAGGTCAGCTATTCTAAGAATTTGACCCTTGGTATGTGAGTCGAGGTTAGTAGTAAATTTTTCTATATCTGGATGTATATTTGTTATTTCCATCTTATTTTACTCATGCTCACCTATTATTTGACCACTAAGTGAACGTAATTCACGTAATGCAATTTTTGCTTGCTCTTCTTTTGGTGGCTCACCAGCTATTTCTGTTCCAGGTGGGTTTCCATGCCATTTATAATCGCGCTCCATAAAACTTACACCTTTTCCGGGAATGGTTCGAGCGATTATAACACTCGGTCCATCAAAAACAGCCTGAGCTCGGCCCACTGCTTCAATAATTTCTGCGAAATTGTGTCCATCGATTTCCTCAACATGAAAACCAAAACTTTCAAATTTATGAGAAAGATTTTCTAAAGGCATTATATCTTCTGTATATCCATCTATTTGAATATTATTTCTATCAACTATCATAATTAAATTTCCCAACTTTTCTTTTCCGGCAAGCATCATCGCCTCCCAGTTTTGTCCTTCGTTTAGTTCGCCGTCTCCAGTAAAACAATAGAAGAATCTGCCGGATGTCTTTCCTCTATCCATCCTATCTCCGAGCGCCATTCCTACCGCTTGCGAGAGACCTGCCCCTAGTGGTCCTGAACTGTTTTCAAGCATTGGAAGGAATTCTCTATGTGGGTGGCCCTGAAGACGAGAGCCGAATTTTCGCAAAGTTAAGAGTTCTTCCACAGGGAAATACCCCGCATGAGCCATAGTGGAATAAAGCACTGGACAGATGTGTCCGTTCGACAAAATAACTCTGTCTCTACCCGGCCAACTAGGAGTTTTCGGGTCATGTTTTAGAAGAAAAAAATAAAATGCAGTAAAAATGTCGGCCATACCGAGAGGCCCAGCGGAGTGTCCAGAACCTGCAGAAACAAGCATTTCTATAATAGAAACTCGTATTTCTCTAGCTTGCTCTTCCAGAAACTTTATTTTTTCGTCAGTTAGGTTAGTCATTGCGTGAAAGGTTATCAAAAACTTCTTTTGGGTTATCTGAATTTAAGATTGCTCCACCAGAAATAAGTTTATCCGCCCCAGCTTCTATCAAAATATCTTCCGTTTCTTTTGTAACTCCAATATCAATAGCAATTATACGCTCTGGATAAAGCTTTCGCAAAGATTTTATTTTTTCGACTGCTTTTAGATCAAGGGGTATATTATGTTTACCAAGCAAATCATTTCCCATTACTTGAATAAAATCTACTTGGTCTACAAATGACAGAAGAACAGAGTCGTCTGTGGAAGGCTTTATGGCAATACCTACTGAAACATTATTTTCCCGACAGATATCTATCATTCTCTGAAAATCATCTGTTGCCTCAATGTGTCCAATAATTGCTGACGCGCCAGTGTGAATCCAATCCAAAACAACATCCTCAGGATTTTTCACCATTAGATGTATTTCAAACTCAACATCTTCCCATCTGGGCCAACCTTCTTCCTCCGCCTTCAAATTTTCGAAAAAATCTGAATCTCTGCCGTTGTAGGGCCAAGTTTTGGTGGGGACAAAAATACCATCAGAAATATCAATTTGAACAAGCTCTGCAAATTGAGCCACAAGTCTAATTTCTTCAGTTAGTTGCTCTCTAGTATGGGGAATGATAGCTGGAACTACTTTAATCATAAATTTAATATACTAATATGTGAATCGTATGTTTAACTATATTTTTCAATTTTTTTAATTCTTCTAATATGCCTTTCGTCATTACTGAAACTTGTTTGAAGCCACAAAAGTACTGCTTCCTTTGCTTCCTGATTTGTCACAAAATGGGCACCTAAGGAAAGAATGTTTGCGTCATTATGTTCACGAGACAAAGTTAGAACGTGTTTTGACCCTCCATAGTAAACCGCCGCGCGAATATTTGGAAAACGATTTACAACCATCGCTTCTCCTTGTCCTGACCAGCCGATTACAATTCCCTGACTTAAAAGTTCTTTGGATACCTTTTCCGCGACTTTTGAAACATAATCAGGATAATCATCTTCGTGAATATATTCTTTTGGACCACAATCAAAAACCTCAAAACCATTTTCTGTTAAAAAAGATTTTAATTCTCGCTTCATTTCGAAACCGGCATGATCTGATGCAATGTATACTTTCACCTCTATATTCTAACAAAATAAGACAATGCAATCTATTATTTACACCTATTGTTTGTTATTGCATCTTCTGGCGTTCCTGTAAATTGTTTAAGTGTACCAAGACTATCCACACACCATGATTGCCCAGGGGTCTTTAGCCCAATTGAGACTGCATAATTTTCACCTGTTGAAGAACATGAACTTCCATTGCCACCAGCCGTAGTTGCATGTTTGATAATTTCGATTAATTTAGAATCAGTATCAAATGCAACACTACTTCCTCCTATAGTATTTGGACAGGTTGCTTGAGGAAATTGTCCATAAGTTGAGTTCAAACTGTAATATATTTCTATTTGTTTGACTATATTAACTACATCCGCCTTGATGGCAGAATTAGCTGATTTCTCCTTAAATTGACCCGTGGACGCTATGACAACAATAGTTATTAAAACTATTATGGTTATTACAACCAATAATTCGATGTATGTAAAACCTTTTTTTAAATTATTTTTTTTCATAACATACATTAATATTTTAATGTACTCGCAGGATTTTTGCTCAAGGTCGCGTATAAAATTTGGAAAATCATCTGAGACGTACGCGTAGTACGGTGAAGACGTTTTTCAAATTTTAGACGATGATATTGGGCAAAAAGACAAGAGTATTACAAAAATGAACCCGTCTTTACCACATGCTCCATTAGTGAATATGTATACCCCACTTCATTATCATACCATGCCATTACTTTCACAAGATTTCCATCAACTACCCGAGTGAGCCCTAAATCCGCTATTGACGCAAATTTACTTCCTATTATGTCTGATGAAACTATTGGATCCTCTGTAACAGAAAAAATTCTTGCCCAATGAGGGTCTGCCGCTGCATTTTTAAGAATCTCATTTACTTCTTCAACTGTGGTGTTTCTTTTTGAAATAAAAGTAATATCTGCAATAGAACCTGCGATAATAGGCACTCGCATAGCCATCCCATCGAACTTGCCTTCGAGCTCTGGAATGGCTTTAGTTGTTGCGATAGCTGAACCAGATGAAGTGGGAACGATGTTCTGTGCTGCGGCACGCCCCTCTTTCCAATCTTTTGCATTTAGACCATCCACTATTCCTTGACTTGCTGTGTAGCCGTGAACAGTATTCAAAACTGCCTTTTCGATACCAATAGTCTTTCTTAAAATTTCTAAAATAGGGCTTCCAGCATTTGTCGTGCAAGAAGCATTGGATGTTACAACTTTTTCTTTTAGTGAATCACAATTAACTCCCATAAGGATAGTGCCTTCATCAGGAGTTCTTGCTTCATCATGCACGGGTGCTGTAATAACAACCTTCTTTGCTCCAGCTGTAACGTGGGCTCTGGCTTTTTCAAACGAAGTGAAAAATCCTGTGGATTCAACCACAACATCAACACCTAAGTCTCCCCACGGAAGATTTGTTAGTTCTTTTTCTGAAAGAAAAACTACTTTCTTTCCTTGAACCATCATGGATTTTTTGTCATCGGCAATTTTTATATCAAAACCAGATGGGCCATAGACTGTGTCGTACTTCAAAAGATAAGCCATATTGTCTATATTACCCAAATCATTTATGGCTACGACCTCAACATCTTCCCTAGCTTCCGCAATTCTAAAAAACGCTCTTCCGATTCTTCCTGCACCGTTTATGGCAACTTTGATTTTCATAAATTAATATACGAATTAACGAATAATACTAACCAACGAATGACTACGAATAGAAAATCGTATGTTGAATTTATTATAACAAATCGTTAGACATATAGACAACAACCACAAACTTTCATAATTTGAGACAAGGTCGCGTATAAAATAGAAAAATGGATTGGAGGCGTACAGCAGTACGGTGACAATCATTTTTCTATTTTAGACGATAAGCGACTTAAATTTCTTGAGCACTGCGATTAGAAATTTGAAGTACTCTTGTGGTGATTGTCCAAATTTGGAAGTTTTATGAAAAGACGTTAGAAGTCTCTTTCTTGGTGCTAGCATGCCCATCAACCTCATAACTCGTATTTTGTGATTCAAAGAAGTTCACGAGCTCAAACACATCCGTTGCAGTAGACATCCACTTCGCTGGGTTTGTTGCATTATAGTGTTTTGGCATTCCAAGCTCAGCGAGGCGTCTATCAGCCACATACTGCACGTATTGGTTAACGTAGTCAGCATTAAGGCCTAATATTCCATTTGGGAAAAGGTCTTTATTGTAAGCAACCTCCAAATCAACTCCCTCGATGATTATATTTCTGATTTCTGTAGCAAATTCTTCCGTAAGAAGCTCCATATTCTCCTCCAAAATGTTATGAATTAGATTTATGCCAAACTTCAAGTGCAGACTCTCATCTCGGAGCACCCAGTTAATCATAGAGCCGAAGTTTCGAAGCTGGTTTCTCTGTCGAAAAGAAAGCGCCACCATAAATCCCGAGTAAAACCATACACCCTCCATCACGATATTGGTTGCAACTAAATTTCTTATGAAATCTTTTTTACCGTCTACCGTAGAAATATCAAGTCTAACTTCCGTCATCCGAGATAAATATTTATTGATATATGCCTCCTTTGCCACCATAGATGAAACCTCTAGATGAGTGTTGAAGATTGTTTCCTTGTCAAAAGGAAATGTTTCAAGAACATACTCGAAAGCCACACAGTGATTAGCTTCTTCCCACATAATCTTTGCAAGGTAGAGGTGACACTCAGGAGATTTGAGATAGGGATAAATACCCAAAGCAATTGATCGGTTGACTATGAGCTCTGCAGGATTAAAGAACGCCATTAGAAACTTTATTGCATGTTTCTCGTCGTCAGTCATTTTCTCAAAATCATCTAGGTCTTCCTTTAGAGCAATCTCGTGAGGAAACCACGTGTTTCTCACTGCTTGGTTGTATAGATCATATGCCCACTTGTAGTTCAGTGGGTGGAGATTCATATCGGTTGGGCTCGGTTTTCCTATAAGTGTCATATATTTTAAGTTAAATAATTTACAATTTTCGGTTCTCAATTTTCATTGAATTTTCAATGAATTAATTTTTAGAAATTGAAACTTTGATAATTGATTGTAAATTGCAAAATTGATAATTGAAAATTGCTTTCTACTATTGACAACTAATACACATGTTATTCTCGTCTTCCGCCGGATCCTCAGGTCCAAGCACCTGCTTGTCCACAACTACGTTTTGAAGTGACTTGTATTCATTTCTTGGCATTTGAGGAGCACTTGGAACGACTGGATCCGCAGCTGCAACAGTCGCAAATACTGGGGCCTTGGCAACTGATGCAAATCCCCCAACACTTCCTACCACAACCGGAGTTCCAACCGGCATTTCTTTTGTTAAAGAAACATTTTCAATCACAATATTACTAACAAGTGGCGCCACAACTTCTGGAACAACTGGAGACATAACCGACTCCTTTATTTCTAGTGACTTTTGCAAAGGAGCAGAAAAGGCAGGAGACGTAGCAAAGTTTAGTGCTCCAAATCCCACCTTGCCCATCTTCTGAGCTTTGTTCACGTTTGTGGTTGATTGCTCCGCTGTGTGACGAGGCTTCATATGTAGATAATATGTTGTCTTCACGCCTTTTTCCCACGCAGTATTGTAGATTTTCATTGTCTCATCTATGTCTCTCGTTTCTAGATACATGTTTCGAGAAAGAGCCTGGTCAATCCATTTTTGTGCCCTAGCAGCAACTTCAATAAAAGCATAAGGAGAAGTTGTAAATGATGTCTTGTAAACATTTTTTAGATGATCTGGAATTTCTTCAATTTCTGAAATATCACCTTGGAATTCTATGATCTGACCTTTCACCTTTTCCCAAATTCCTAGGTTAGTTAAATCTTTTACCAAGTTGTGATTGATATCCAAATACTTTCCATTAAGAGTGTTCCTAGAGAAAACTTGTGCAAAGCGAGGATCAATGCCAGGAACTGTTCCTGCAACTAGTCCAATTGTAGCGTTCGGAGCTACCGCCATGAGTGTTGCGTTTCGCATACCCATTTTTACTTTTGCTCTCAAAATATTCCAATCAAGTCCTTTGTGTCTAGATTCTTTTGTAACTGCAAGTGGAATTCCTCTCTCTTTTTCCAGTCGATCTAGTGTGTCTACTGGAACTAGCCCCTTTGACCAACCAGATCCTTCGAAGTTCGGATATGTTCCGCGAATTTGCGCGAGATTTGCGCTCTCGTCTATTGCCATATAAGAAACAAACTCAAATATTTTATCTGTGAAGTCCCAAGCGTGTGGAGAATCATACGCCATACCAAGCTGCTCCAACACATCCGATAGTCCCATCACTCCGAGTCCAACCGCTCTGTTTTCTTTATCTGACTTGATTGCTTCTTTAATTGGAAGCTGATTGATATCAATGAGATTATCTAACTGACGTATTACCATACGGACAGATTCTTCGAGTCTAGACCAATTTACTTCTTTGTTGTGAATGTGCGGAGTAAGGTTAAGTGAGGCTAGATTACAAACTGCGATATTATCCTTGTCTTGTGGTAGACAGATTTCAGTGCAAAGGTTTGATAAGTGAATTGTGCCAGTATTGTTGTTGAGAGCACGAACGTTGATTGGATCTTTCCATGTAAGCCATGGGTGAGAAGTCGATTGAAGGGACACAAGCATCTTTCGAAAAAGTTCTTGGGCAGGCATCTTTTTGAAAGTTCTCATTTCTCCCCTCTCAGCCTTATCAATATACATTTTATATTTCACAGAGAAAGCTTCTCCGTATAATTCGTCTAGGTGGTCGACATCCGCGGGGTCAAACATATACCACTCCTCACCGTTTCTCACTCGCTTCATAAACTCGTCTGGAATAAATGCTGCAGTGTTTGCTGTTCGCATTCTCATATGATCATCTCCTGCGTTGTGTTTCCAATCCAAAAATTCGTGGAAGTCCAAGTGCCAAGGCTCCATATAGAAACAGAGTGCTCCTCTTCTCTTTCCTGCACGCATGATAGCTCTAATGGCTGTATCAATAATTTTCGCAAATGGAGTTGGTCCAGATGAAGCTCCGTTATTGGTTTTAAGTGGTGAACCTGAAGCACGGAGTTTTGTGAGAGAAACTCCAATTCCACCAGTCGCTTTTGTGATAAGCATTGTGTCCGCCACAGTTTTTGCAATGTGTTCCATGTCATCATGCATTTCCAAAAGGAAACAGTTAGATAATGCTGGTCGAGATGTTCCAGCTCCTAAGTTTGTAGAAGTTCCTGCTATGTACTCCATCTTTGACATTTTTGTATAGAAATTGATTGCCCAAGCAGTTGGATCCTCTTCGTTGTATGAAAGTCCCATGGCAACTCTCATCCAATACATTTGTGGAGTTTCTAGATAATTATCTTTTTCGTCTTTTAATAAGTAGAGTCCTGCAACAGTTGAAATTCCGGTGTATTGAAAAAGTTCATCTCTATCCAAACTAATTTCGTCAGCTAGTTTTACCAGATCAAACTTCTCTCCCATTCTCTTATCGAGTCTATTTGTTGCAATGCCGTTTGCTATGTACTTTAAAAAAGCTTGTTTGTGAAGTTTGACCAAAGTTGCCTTGTCGTGCCCATAATCTCCAACTACTCTTCTGTAAATAACCTTTAGAAAAAGTCTCGTGGCTATCTTGTCATAATCAATATCGTCTTTGATGTTCTGTATAGCGGCATTGATGGTCGCTTGGTCCATCTCCTCCGTAGTGATGCCGTCATACAAAGTTAGTTTTGTCTCACTCGCAATTTGAGTAACCTTTGACACTGGGTCAGTGAGTCCGTAACATGCTCTCTCAATTGAACGATTGATTTTGTCGGCATTGAACGGCTCTCTCTGACCATCATGTCTTGTTACTGTTATGCTCATTTTTGGAGTTTGATTAATTTTTAAAAAATTTCAATTTTTTCGTCACTTTTTCTCAAAAATCTTATGATTTTTGTAAAAATATGAGAAATACCTGTTGATTAATCTATTCTACTCCTATTATCATTCAAAAAAAATGTGGATAACTGGCATTTTCGTATCCACGAAATAGAAAATTGAAGCTGTAAAGAATGGTGCGAGAATACCCCTATGTATAAAGACTTTTGAGCTACTTTTTTATAAATTTTACAGTGTCTCCGATATTGATTTTTGATGAACTTGCCTGCCCCGCTAGGACCTCCAAAACATAAAGAATATTGTCCTTAGGATAGAAAAATTTCGGATAAGTTTCTCTGGAAAGATCAGTTTCGATATGATTTACGGTGAAATTTTTGTCAATCCAAATGATATCTATTGGAAAAAGCATATCCTTCATCCAAAAAACATATTTTCCCTCTTTTTCAAACACAAAAAGCATTCC
>SIBV01000012.1 GCA_009694965.1 Candidatus Zambryskiibacteriota bacterium | reverse complement strand
ATCCCGCACAATTCCAATCAAAAAACACCCTTTGATAAACTCAGGGTGCTTTTTGATTTTCTCTTACAGGGACTGTACACCTTTCGCTTTCTGATTACAGAATACTCAAGGTCTTGCACTTGGGTCCCATCCCAAGTTCACTCCATAGAAAAGACCTAAAAATCTTCAAATCCTAAGCGACAAGCTCTAAGAATTTTGTTCGAGTTCAAGGCGCGACGTTTTGTTTTTGACCAAAGTGTACATTTAGTACTCTGCGGGAGAAAACAAAGCTGGCAACACCGAAATCGAGCAAAATGCTAGAGCGACTATTTGACGGCCTCTTTTAAGGCTTTAGCTGCACGGAATTTTGGAACTTTCATTGCTGGAACAGAGATTGCTTCTCCTGTTCTTGGGTTTCGTGCTTGTCTTGCTGCTCGTGTCTTTGTTGAAAAGATCCCAAGACCTGCAATTGAAACTTCACCACCCCTTTTTAGAGTTCCTACGATTGACTCAATCATTAAATCCACAACTTCTTCAGCTTGAACTTTCGTTCCGCCTAGTTTTTCGTGAACTGCCTCCACAATAGATGCTTTATTCATATTAATTTATGTGATTAATAAACTCAACTTCGATTAACTTTTAATCCTATCTACTAAAGGTATTATATACTAAGGCTTTTTTCACGCAACAGCTTGACGGATACGAATAAAGATTGGACAATTTTATACGAATGTTTACGAATAAATTAAATAATTTCTTATTTTATTCGTCGTGATTCGTAAATTCGGAAACTATTCGTATATTAGTATGTTTATCTGGCAAACTCTGTGGTGCGACTCTCCCTAATGATTGTCACCTTGATCTCTCCAGGATATTTCAGTTCGCCTTCTATACGAACTGCGATGTCACGCGCCATTTTTTTGGCTTCTAGATCTGTCACTTCATTTGGAGTCACAAAAATTCTGATTTCTCGTCCAGCTTGAAGTGCGTATGATTTCTCTACACCCTTAAATGAATTTGCAACAGCTTCCAAATCTTTTAGTCTTTTCAAATAATTTTCAACACTATCTCTTCTTGCTCCCGGTCTTCCACCAGAGATTGCATCTGCAGACTGAACAATATGAGACTCCAATGTTTCATAAGGATATTCTTCATGATGTGCTTGCATCGCTTTGATAATATTTTCATCAGTTCCAAACTTTTGTAGAATTCTTCTGCCGATTTCAACATGAGTTCCAACCACTTCGTGATCAAGCGCTTTTCCAATGTCGTGAACCAAAGCTCCAGCTTTTGCTACCGCAACATTCGCTCCGATTTCTTCAGCAATCATGCCAGCAATGTGCGCCATTTCTACAGAATGGGCTAGCACGTTTTGTCCATAACTAGTTCGGAAATGAAGTCTTCCAAGAATAGAAATAACCCTAGGATCAAGCCCCAAAACACCAGTTTCGTAGATTGCCTCTTCTCCCTTTTGTTTAATTATTTTAGCGATTTCATCCTCAGCAGACTTTACCATTTCCTCGATTTTTGCAGGCTGGATTCTTCCGTCGGCTATCAATTTTTCAAGAGCGGTTTTTGCCACTTGTCTTCTCACAGGATCGAAAGATGAGATAGTGATAGAGCCTGGCGTATCGTCAACAATCACTTCAACTCCAGTACATCTTTCAAAAGCTTTAATATTTCTTCCTTCCTTTCCAATTATTTTTCCTTTGAGTTCATCATTAGGAATCGCAACATGTGTTGTGAGCATGTCGGATGAAATTGAGTTTGCCAGTCTCTGAATAGAGGTCGCCAGAATTCCTTTGGCTTTCTCTTCCAATTTTTCTTGGCCAAACATTTCCAGTTTTTTCATCTTTACCAAAATATCTTCTTCGGATTCTCTCTCAACATTTCGAAGTATCTGTTCCTTTGCTTCTTCGGGAGTTAATTTTGCAATTTTTTGAAGCTCTTCTTTTTTCTGGCCTTCAAGCATCTCCGCACTTTCTCTAATCGATTTTATTTCTTGAATTCTTTTTTTGATTTCCTCTACTTCCTTATCAATATCTTTTTGTCTATTATCTAGAAGCTCATCTTTTTTTATGAGTCTTTCTTCGTTTTTTTTGTTATCATCTTCTTTTTGTCTAATTTCGAATCTAGATATATTTAATATCTCTTCGGCTTTGCGACTAGCCTCGTCTATGATTTGTTTTTCCTTATCCTTTGCTTCGAGCATCATCTGCTTTATATCAAGTTCCATTGAACCTTTCTTTCCTAGAGAAATTATCAGGCGCAAATAATAACCCAATCCTAATGAGATGAGTGAGGCAATGCCGAGTAACAAGACTACTAATTTTAATGACATGCTGTTTTATAACAGCCATCTTTGCTTTCTCTTAGAATAAATCAACCAAAGCCTGTTCGGGATAAATCTTAATTAAAGTGTGAAAGAATTCAGAATCTCGGGAATTTGGGGATAAAATCTGGAATTTTCGCGGGAAACTACGTAAGTCGAGCAAAAACAACTATTATTAATTTAATTTAATAATATTCATAATATATAAGAAAAAAGAAATAGTAGCAAGTAGCTAGTAGCCAGCATCTAAAAACGCATTTGCATTTTACCTAGCTACTAGATTCTAGCTACTGACTACTATTAAAGGATTTTGTCGATAATGCCGTATTTTTTCGCCTCCTCAGACGTCATAAAAAAGTCTCTATCCATGTCTTTCTCCACCTTTGCTAGGGTTTGACCTGTGTTTTTTGCCAGCATTTTGTTCAAAACCTCTCGGTTTTTCAGTATGTGTCTAGCGCTTATTTCGATGTCCGATGCCTGTCCTTGGGCACCTCCGTGTGGCTGGTGAATCATAACTTCGGCGTTTGGCAGGATAAATCTCTTGCCTTTTGCTCCTGCAGATAGGATAACTGATGCCATTGAAGCCGCCATTCCTACACAAACTGTTGAAATATCGTTTTTCAAGTAGTTCATAGTGTCAAGTATTGCCATTCCTGAGTGAATGTAGCCTCCAGGGGAATTAATATATAGTGAAATATCCTTTTTAGGGTTCTCGGATTGCAAGAAAAGCAATTGTGCAATAACGATGTTGGCAGTGTCATCGTCTATTTCTCCACTTAGAAAGATAATATTGTCACGCAAAAGTCGAGAGTATATGTCGTATGCTCGTTCACCGAATTGGGACTTTTCTATGACTGTTGGTATAAGCATGGTAGTTTATAAAGTAGAAAGTTTGTAAAGTTTGTAAAATGAGTTTGAGTTCACTTTATGGACTTTTAACTTCGTTAGTATAGCAGAAAGGGAAAAATAGGCAAAATATGGTATATTTTTAGAACCTATCTCAAAAATAATGCCTAGGTGAAATGTTCAAATTTCGTTGCGAGAATCGTGAAGCCCGACAAGGCATATCTAGATATGTCGAGGAGGGATGAGCGATTTGTAGTAGAAATTTGGATATTTCAACAGGCACTGTATTTAGAATTAGTTATTATAATTTATTATTGAGATAGGTTCTCTATGAGACTACACAGATTCTATATAAGCAAAGCTATTTCTGAAGATACATTTGATATTGGAGACAGGGAGCTAGTTAACCAATGGCGCAGCGTTTTTCGCTACAATGTAGGAAGTCAGGTCATCGTATTCAACGGTGACGGTTTTGATTATCTAGCCATGATAACTTCTCTACGTAATTTGGGAGCCACTCTCGAGATTGTAAAAAAAACAAAAAACAAAAACCTTCCGAAGATGAACGTTTCCTTATGTGTAGGAATTATTAAGAAAGATAATTTTGAACTGGTTGTGCAAAAGGCTACCGAACTCGGAGTGACCCAGATTATTCCAATACTTTGCGAAAGAAGTGAAAAGAAAAATATCAATATGCAAAGATTGCAAAAGATTGCAATCGAAGCATCGGAGCAATCAGGCAGGGGAGATGTTCCGGTTATTCACGAGATCACCGAGCTTTCTCTACTTTTAGATAGTGATATTCTCCCGCAAAATAAAATAGTGCTTCATCTGGAAGGCGAGTACATAGGAGATTATTTAGCCCGAAATGAATCCAAAGGCATCGCAATTTTTATCGGTACAGAAGGTGGTTGGAGCGAGAGAGAAATAAAAGAGTTTGCTCTGCACAATATAATGAGTGTTTGTCTGAGTTCTCAAGTCCTTCGCGCTGAGACAGCTTCGATTGCTGTATCAAGTCTTCTGCTACTATAATTTTTGTATTCTAAAACAATATAAATTGCCTTAGATACTAGGCGGACAAGGAAAATACGACGAGCCTTACATATGGTGAGGTGAGGAGAATTTTACCGCAGTCCAACAACGTAGATGAGGTAATTTCTATTGTTTTTCCAGAAATTGGAAGACTAGCTCGTTCGTCATAAAAGTCTCCACATACATCCTCACTCGAAATCTATCCGCGTCTTTGTAGTTTGCTAGAATATTCTCCATCTCTTTCTTAACATCCTCCTCTTTTGGCGTTATGCCTTCCTCTTTTGCAATTGTATTTAGAATAACTTGAGACTTTGCTCTTTTTGTTGCTGTTTCTTTCCATTCAGCTTTGACCTCCATCTCAGTTTTCTTTATATGTTTCAAATAATCCTCATAAGAAACTCCTCCCTTTGCGATATCATCTTTGAATTGAGCCAGCATCTTCTCCATCTCTCCATCTATTATTATTTTCGGTAGATCAATAGTCGATGCGTCCATAATAGACTCAAGTAGTTTAGTTCGTTTCTTGTCTTTTTCCTTTAAAGCTTTTTCTGCTGCAACATTCTCTCTAACTTTTACTTTCATATCTTCTACGTCCTTGAATCCACCAATCATTTTGGCAAACTCGTCGTTAACTTCAGGCAAATCAGCGTCTGTTATCTCTCTGTGTTTATGTGCTGTCTTAGCTTTCGCCTTGTCTTTATTGCCTTCACTTTGTTCCGGCGAAGAATTCAAATGCTCGTTATGCACTTTCTCATGAGCAATACTCTGTCTTATATTCAGTATTACGTCTTCAACCTCGGCTTCGCCTACTGTCAACGCCCCCGCCTTCTCTTCATTGCTTTCTCTTCGCTTCAGCGATACAGCTACCTTCTTATAGTCCGAAAGTTTTACATCTGGCATAAGTGCAGTTTTCACTTTGAATTCCATATCTGCTCCTACACCTATCTTTGTGATTTGGATTTCTGGTCTTCCAATGGCATCAATTTTGTGCTCTTCCAATACATTTGGGTATTCTTCACTCAGCGCAATCTCAGCTGCTTCTTCCAAAAGTGCTCCTTCGCCAATTTTCTGAGCGACAAGGCTGTCTGGTGCGTTGCCCTTTCTAAACCCAGGTAGTTCCAGAGAATCTTTGAATTTCTTAAGAGCCTTCTCTCTCATGAGGCTCATTTTCTCAGCTGTTATAGTTCCGATTATTTCCAATTCCCGATCAGGAAGATTATTCAATTTTATGTCTTTATAATTTTTTGTCATATAATAACAAATTAATTGACCTCATCTGCGTTGTTGCATATCAATTTTATTCCTTCACCTTACTCCTGTAAGGCTCACTCATAAAATCTCATGCGTCTAGTATCTGAGGCCACTAAATTAGTTATTAGACTTTAACCTATATATTTATTTGCGTCAATTTTACACAAAAACCGCTCGAATGAGCGGTTTTTTTTGTAAAACTTTAGAATCCAATTATTTTAATTCTGTGTTCATATTCTCAAAGTTGGTGGCGTTTAAATCCGCCTCTATTGATCCCAAGTCGTTAGATGAGCTCAAACTTCTGATTGTGGCAGTCTCGTTTTGTTCGTTTATTTTTAGTTGAACCTCACCGCTTGCCATTGATTCCCTTAGTTTGGATTCCTCAATACGTTTGCCCCAAAAATAGAGTCCTCCAAGAATAATTATTGAAATGATTACCACTATTCCTATTATAGATCCAATACCTGATTTGTTTTGTTCCATATTTTTATTTTTTAATTTTGTGTTGTGGTAGAAGCGTTTTTAAGTTGAGAAACTCCTCTTAGACTGCCTACTGATTTTTGTAGAGCCTTGTGGGCCTCTCTCAAATTATTTTCTATTTCTTTTCCAGCTATTTTCATACTATTCATAGTTTCTTTTTTAACTGAAACAGTAGAGGACGCTGTTTCTTCCGTAGCGGCTACACTAACTGAAACCTTAAGAGCGGCTAGTGCATTACCTGCTTCTGTTAGGTTTAGCTTCGCCTCTGCGACTAGGGTTTCCGCTTCCGATGTTTGACCACCGAGATCCTTGATTTTTTCTATTCTACTAACAATTTTTGCCATTATACTTTCTTCTCTTGAGATAGTTGCTTCAAAACGTTCTACCATCTTTTGAAGATTTTTACCGATTTTGATCGCTACATTTTCTCTTCTTTCAGATTTCTGAGCCTCAGTAGAGCTTGCTATTTTTGATCGTCTAGCCTCAGTTTTGATTTCTTTTCTTGAGTTCATCACTTCACGTATTTTCTGTAAAGGTTTTATAACAGGTCTTCCTGTTTTAACATCCACTTCTGCTTCTACCGTAACCGTAGTTTCTGCTGTAACGGATTCGGCATGTGCAGAAGTCTGCGATGTGCCCAAAGCAACAAAAGCAACCAGTCCAAAAATAATAATTTTTTTCATCTTTTGTAAAGTTTTTAACTTCTAATAATTATGTCTACTATTATACACCAAAAAATCCCCGCTCAATAGGTGATACGGGGATTCCTTGTAAGGATGATAATTTGGAATTTAGTTAAATTTTGGAAGATATATCTCTTTGTATCTCTGTTCACATTCTCCAATAACTTTAACAGCCTCCTCTTTGTCAAAAAACCCTTTGGTTACGCCAGTTCCTGGCTTCTTCAAGTGTTTATAATGTTCCCAATAGTATGTAGCTTCCTTTATAAACTGTTCGCCTAAGTCGTTTATGGATTTGATGTGGTCACTTCTTCTGTCATCAGCCAAAACTGCGATTACTTTATCGTCAATTTCCCCTCCATCTTCAAATTTCATAATGCCAATTATCCTAGCTTCAACCAAACAACCAGGTACCAGAGGCTCGGTAACATTGGTAATGCAGACATCAATCGGGTCATTGTCATAATCCCATGTCTGCGGAATTGCTCCGTAAGAAAACGGATAGGCAAGTGAAGAGTAGCCAACTCTATCAAGTTTCAGTTGTCCAGATTCAGTAATCAATTCGTATTTGTTAATACTTCCATAGTTAATCTCTACAATGGTATTAACAGTGTCTGTTTTGCCCTCAACGAAAGCGGGAAGAACATGAAGAAGATTCAACATGAACTTTGATGGTTTGTGATTTATATTTGCCATTTTTTATTTGATTATTTTTTTAATTCTATCACAAATTATTCTGCAGGAGTTTCTGGAGTTTCTTCTGACACATCAGCCTTTTCTTCCACAGTTTCTTTTTTTACAACATTTTCTTTTTGCGCAGATTGAATATCTATTTTCCAACCAGTCAGTTTTGCTGCCAGTCGCACGTTTTGTCCTCCTTTTCCGATAGCCAGAGACTGTTGGTCTTCAGAAACCATAATAGTCGCTTGTTTCTCAGTCTCGTTTATGGAAACGGAGATAGTTTTTGCAGGGGAGATAGCGTCCTCAATAAATTTCTTTGGATCTTCTGACCACTCTATAATATCGATTTTTTCTCCACCGAGTTCTGATATAACAGTAGAAACTCTAACCCCTCTCTGTCCTACCATTGAACCAACTGGGTCAATGTGTGAGTCTTTTGAAGCAACAGCAATCTTTGTTCGACTTCCTGCCTCTCTAGCAATAGCTTTGACCACGACAGAGCCATTCGCGATTTCTGGTGTTTCTATTTCAAAAAGTTTCTCCAAAAACTTTGGGTGGCTTCGAGAAAGTTTCAAGAACACACCCTTACCAGACTCTTCTACTCTATATAGATAAGCTCGAACTCTCTCGCCTTGTCCAAATCTTTCTCCAGGGATTTGCTCTTCGTAAGGCAAAATTCCAGTTGCTCTTCCCATGTCGATGAAGATATTTCCTCTCTCAACTCTCTGAACAGTTCCAGTTACGATTTCACCTTCTCTCTTTCCGTATTCATTCATAACAGAAACTTTTTCCGCTTCTCGGATTTTCTGCATGATAACTTGCTTTGCTGTTTGAGCAGCAATACGACTGTAGTCTTCTTGTGATTCAAGAGGGAAAATCATCTCTCCTCCTAGTTCTATGTCTTTCTTTATTCTTCGAGCGTCTGGAATCATGATGTGGTGTTCTGGGTTGTAAACGTCTTTTTCTTCACCCTCTGCCGGTAACGGCTCACCGTCTTCCGGCTCTTCCATTAGTACAGAATTTTCATCCACAACAATTTTCACCTGAAACATTTCAGTTTTTCCTGTGTTTAAGTCAAACTTTGCTCGGACAATTTGTCCTTTTTTTCCGTATTCTTTCTTGTATGCAGTAGCGAGGGCAAGTTCAATAGCTTCCACGATTTTTTCTCGTGGAATTCCTCTTTCCTCTTCCAACTGTGCTAAAACTGAGTTTACAACTTTAAGGTCTATCATAAAATTTAATATACTAATATGCGAATAATTTCCGAATCTACGAATGGCTACGAATAAAAAATGATTGGATTGTATTATTCGTATACATTCGCATCATTCGTTTATTTGTATATTCGTATGTTTATCTAAAAAAATTAGCCCGGCGGGTGCCGAACTTCAATACAAATATAATACACCCGGTGCCTTTGGTTGTCAAATAGACCTTTTTGCATTAAAAAACAGCAGACCGTGGTCTGCCGTCGCGGAGTTCATCTCTGTGGCCGTGGCCACAGAGATGAACTCCAAGTTACTTTTCCGTGATGGACGACCCTGGGAGGGCGGTCTGCTCTTGGAACTTCTCCTCGTAGACGTGCGCCCTCACGCGCGGCGTCATAACCCATATCTGCGTCTGCTTGACCCCAGGACCAGGACCTCCCATACTCATCCCCATCCTTGTCCTTGGTGGGACTACTGCGATCTTCTGGTAGTGGGGCCTTGAAGCCTTCCACGTGTTTACTCCTGGACTTTTTGCCATTTTTTCCTATCTGAACAAGGTCTTCCAGACCTTATCTCCATAAAGTTTGCGGATTAACCCTTCATGTATGACGTAGAAACGCTCTAAGTCAAAACACGACGAGTTCACGATGCACCAAGCCGCAACGGCCAGGTTGAACTTCGCTTCTCGAGCGTCCTTCTCCAATTCTACGTATCTGGAGACGAACGGCAAGATGTTCTCTGGGAATCGTTCCAACGAAAGTTTGAGGTAGCACTCGTCAAGAGTCATTTCATACATTCCTTGGAAGAACCTGGAGTCATCTCCACCGATCGCTTGGTAGCGAGAGAAGGCAAAGCGTTGGAGCTCACAGTCTTTTAGGTCGAAGGCTATTCTCCATAGGCTGAGCCATCCTTCCCTGTTTAAATCCCAGAGTTTGAGACCGTTTGCTACGAGGTCCCTTGCTTCCTGAAGATTGTCACCTTCTTGTTCTAGGAGACATTGAGCTCTGTCAATTTTGACAAAGCTTAGAAGTTCGCAGAACGATATTTCTATCACTCGTTCTGCGTTCGGTATCCAACTTGGATCTTCGTCCAAGTCTTCAAGGCTCGTGACCTCAAAGTGCTTTCCTCCTACAAACAGACTCGGATGCTCCAGCGGAAAAAAACGATATGCTCTGTTTGGTGGAGCGTCTTTAATTTTTGGCAACTTTGGGTTGTCATAGTTAAAGTGTTCCCCTCGAAAGAGTTTCCCAAAGAGCTTTTGGTCCTGACCATGGATGGCATCTTTCGGGTGAGTGATCACCTGAAAAGAGACCTCGTCTCCACAATCGAGAAGCATCGCACCAAAGAGGAGGGCGTAACCCAAACAGTTCCCGCGCTTTAGCGACAAAAGTTTGTCGGCGCAGAAAACCGTGTCGTCATACTCGAAACCTCTCTCAACGAGAAGCCTGCGAATAAAGTTTGCACGAGACAGAGTGTCTCCTGCAGGAAGAGTGAAATCTCCTAAAGCTTGGTCAAAAAGACCCAAGACCATTTCTGTTCCACCCGACTCCCTAACGAAGTCGAGAAGATGTTTATTGCTCATCGATTCTCTCCTCATTTGAAGTCTGGTTTCTCACGAATGGTTTACAAAGATCAAGAAAAGGCACACGCCTTCCTAGCGCGATTATAGCACACTTTGGTTTAAAATGTCAAGTGCTAAATTTTGTGCACATTTTCTGTGCGACAGTAGTTTTATTTTGATATAATTAAGTTAAACATACGAATATACGAATTATACTAATCAACGAATGGATACAAATAATTTAAAACCATTCTCTATTCGTAGTCATTCGTAATATTCGAATAATTTTCGTATCATAATGCACATCGAAGAAAAACAATTAAAAGAATTCATTCTTGATTCCGGTCTTGTTTCCAAGGCTGATATTACAGAGGCTGGAAAGGAAGCCGATGAAACAAAAACCAGTATTGGTAAAGTTCTGGTTAACAAAGGAAAACTGACCGAAGACGACATTCGTCGGATTCAGGCATATATAATAGGTATTCCTTTTGTTGATTTGAAAGGAGAAAAGCTCTCATTTGAAGTTTTATCTCTCATTCCTGAGCCGATTGCACGAAATCACAACATAGTAGCGTTCAAGAAAACAGACACTGCTCTCGAAGTTGCTATGCTCGATACAGAAGACCTTACGGCAATAGATTTTATAAAAAAGAAAGTGGGTTTGAAGATTTTTCCTCGTCTTACTGATACAGACTCCATAAAGAGCGCTATTTTGCAATACCAAAAGAGCTTGAAGGCAGAGTTCGGAGATTTGATACAGGAAGACATAAAAATATTTAAAAATATTCCAACTGGTGAGGCTGCGGCAGATGCAAGCGCGGAAGATTTGAAGAAATTAGCGGATGATGTTCCTGTGGTTAGAATCGTAGACACTCTCTTAAAGCACGCTATTCTTCAAGACGCGTCGGATATTCATATTGAGCCCCAAGAAAATGAATTACTTGTTCGTTATCGACTAGACGGACTTCTTCACGATGCCATGGTTCTTCCAAAGAATATGGCGCCGAGTATTGCTGCTCGTATAAAGGTTTTATCTAGTCTGAAACTTGATGAAAAGAGGTTGCCACAAGACGGCCGTTTCAAAATAGATGCAGATGGCGAAAAAGTTTCTTTCCGAGTTTCAAGCCTTCCTACATATTATGGAGAGAAAATTGTTATGAGACTTTTGCGAGAAAATGTTTCTGGATTTACTTTGGAACACCTAGGTTTTCACGGAGACGGATTGGAGAGAATTCACTCTGCTGTAAAATCTACAACTGGAATGATTTTCACTACCGGTCCGACTGGTTCTGGAAAAACAACGACCCTTTATACAATCTTGGATATTTTGAATACTCCTGATGTAAATATTTCTACGATTGAAGACCCGATTGAATATCAAATGAAAAGAATCAACCAAACTCAGGTTCGTCCGGACATTGGCTTTACTTTTGCTTCTGGAATCAGAACTCTAGTTCGACAAGACCCAGACGTGATTATGGTAGGGGAAATTCGAGATGGTGAAACTGCTACCCTCGCTATCAACGCGTCTCTTACTGGTCACGTCGTGCTTTCTACTCTTCACACAAACTCAGCTGCTGGAGCTGTACCTCGTTTCGTAGATCTAAAAGTTGAGCCGTTTCTACTTGTTTCTACTATCAATATTATTATTGGACAAAGACTAGTGAGAAAACTTTCCGATGGTAAGGAGAAGTATTTTCTGACCAAGGCAGAGATAGAAACGTTGAGTAAAACTGTGAATTTAAATAAAGTCCTTGCTGTTTTGAAAGACGAAAAAATAATTGCACAGGGAGATATATGGGAAAAAGTGCCATTTTATAGATTGAAGAAAGGCGTGGCTCCTGACGATGGCTTCAAAGGACGAATAGGAATTCATGAAATCATGAAAGTCTCTCCCGCAATCAAAGAAATTATTTTGAAGTCAGGAACTGCGGATGAAATCCAGAAACAAGCAGAGGCTGAAGGTATGCTCACTATGATAGAGGATGGAATTTACAAGGCGGTTAAGGGGATAACCACCATTGAAGAGGTCCTGAGCGTCGTGAGTGAATAGTAAGAACAAATAAAATCACCACATCTGCGTTGTTGCAGTTCAATTTTGTTCGTTCACCGTATATCTAATACGGCTCACTCACAAAATCTCCTGCGCCTAGCATCTGAGGCAATTTAATTTATTCTCTTAAATCCTCGTAGCCGAGGATTATCTTTAATTTCATTCAAATTTAGTAGTTCTAGTATTTATCACCAGTAACACCTTCTTTTTCGGCACCGATCCATGCAAGTTCAAAAGTTTTTTTCATAGCGTCTGCAATTTCAGCACTTTCTATGATGATGCCAAGTTTTTCTCTCCATGAAGCGATCATCACTTTGTCATCATATATATTTATTTCTGGAGAAAAATAATATTTATCAGCAGGTATCAGTCTTGATTGTCTTTTTTCTTCCATGTCTTTCTTTGCACGAGCCTTTCCTGTCGGGGTTGCGGGGATAATCGCCCTAATCATTATATTTTTTTCAGATCTCCTTTTGTAATAAGTAGAAAAATAATTTGGCATCGCCATATGCATATCATCAACTGTTGCGTATGCCCTGATTTCCTCTTTTGAAGTAAGAGTGTCTTCGTAAACATCCTCAAGACCCCTCATTCCTTCATAAAACCTAACCTTCGGTCGTCCTGCAACATTATGAAGAGATTTCATTTCAGGAAGCGCACTTCTTATTTCTTCCAGTTGTGAATTTTTTTCATTAATCTGATTTTGAAGCAACGGTATAATGTTGTCAGGGGATTCGGCCAGGTACTCTTGCTTTGGCTCTTTACCAGAAATACTGACTAGTCCCTTTGCTGTCAGGCTATCCAAAATATCATAACCAGTTGTTCTATTTAGTCCTGCTTTTCGAGTGATTTGAGTGACAGTGCCTCTACCTAACTCTAATAAAACGAGAAATACTCGACTCTCATTTTCAGAAAGTCCTGCTTTCGTAAGGGATTCGTAAAGTTTGGTTTTTGATGGATTTTGGTCATTTATCATATAAAACCATTATATTCTAAGGTTAAATCTGTGTCAAGTATCTTCCACAATTGTTATTTTATCTTTAACATTAGGCATATTTTAGTAAAAATCTATTGACAATATATTCTGAGTGTGCGAAGATGATATCAGACAGGTGAGTTGGCCCTTCGGCCAGCCACAGTAAAGGAGTCCTTAATGGTTATAATCTGTTTCTTCCCCGAGTGCAATGGGGAGCCCACAGACCCATCTCTGCTCATTCCCAACGTTCCACTACTCCCTCATCACACCCTTTCTTTCACGAGAAAGTTCATCACCCTCAAAAGACTGGTCATGGATGTGACAAGAGGAGATATCTTCGTTGCCATTGGCCCAGTGCACGCAGAGTATAGCTGTTCCCATGGTTATGCTCACAAGGAAATCGGCAAATCAGTCCTGTTTCCTGATGAATTCGAGATCAATGGGGGTGGTTCGATCGAATTCCATGGGCGGGCCGATCACGAGGGAAAAATACAGTGGTCAGCTGAGTTTGGAGGGCGGAGTGGTGAATTCGGCTTGTTTTCACCTCTTTTGCTCCTTCAGGACAACATCAGCATGCTTTCAAAAACCATGCAGATGAGTGTTCGGATCACTTATGACAATACTGTGTGGCGGTAGAGCTAGTTAGCCACAGTCTTGTGATTCGTAAATAGTTCGCCAGTTCTCAAATTAAAAACTGGATGAAGCGCTCAAATCTGGGCGCTTTTCGTTTTAAAAAATATATTTGATATACTGAGGGGATGAAAAAACAGAAGAAATTGGTGGTTGGAAACTGGAAGATGAATCCGCAAAGTTTGGATGAAGCTAAGGAAATTGTTAGAGAAGTAAAAAAGATAACCGCAAAATTAAAGAAAACTGAAGTTGTACTCTGTCCTCCGTTTGTATATGTTGGAAGTGTTTCAAGTTCACCAAAAAATAATATTTATTTTGGAGCACAGGATGCTCATCCGGAAGCCTCAGGTTCTTTTACGGGAGAAGTTTCTAGTTCACAGTTGTATCAATTCGGTGTTCGGTTTGTCATAGTCGGACATTCAGAAAGAAGAAAAATGGGAGAGTCAGATGAACTTGTAAATAAAAAAGTAAAATCTGTTTTAGGAGAAGGCATGACAGCTATTCTTTGTGTAGGAGAAGATAAACGGGATCATCATGGGGAATATTTTAATTTCATAAAAAGCCAAATTCTTCTAGGACTGAAAGATGTACAAAAGAAGGTGCTTCTTAGAGTGGTAATTGCCTATGAACCTATTTGGGCAATCGGAGCGAAGGAGGCAGTGAAACCAAGTGAGCTCCACGAAATGTCTATTTTTAT
>SIBV01000002.1 GCA_009694965.1 Candidatus Zambryskiibacteriota bacterium | reverse complement strand
TTTACCAGTTCTATCAATAGACTAGAGCGGAAAATGGTCCCATCAATATCAAATATTGCAACCTTCTTCTTCATGTTTCGTTTGGTGGAGTGCTACGGGAACAATGTAAAACTTTCTGTCTTCACGTAATTAATAATCCTATTCTACTCGCTCGACGGTAGTAAGGGCAGGTCCAGTTCGCGATGGAAATACACATTTTCACCGTTGATTTCGACTTCGATATTGGCTACAACAAAGTCAATTTTCGCTTGTTTTAGAGAGGGGTTTTTGCTATAATGGTCCAATAAATAACACATAAAAATGGCGAAGAAAGAAGAGAAAAAACAAGATAATAATGTAGCAAAGAAATCAAATACCAAAGACTCCTACGGGGCTAGTGCGATCCAGATTTTAGAGGGCCTAGAGCCGGTTAGAAAGCGACCTGGAATGTATATTGGTACGACAGGACTCGACGGTCTACATCACCTTATTACAGAAATTTTTGACAACTCTCGCGACGAAGCCATGGGTGGTTTTGCCGATGATATCGAGGTTACACTCCTTCCTGGAAACAGAATTAGAGTCACAGACAACGGACGAGGAATTCCAG
Source organism: Candidatus Zambryskiibacteriota bacterium (assembly GCA_009694965.1). Lineage (GTDB taxonomy): Bacteria > Patescibacteriota > Minisyncoccia > Phycocordibacterales > DATDWN01 > C7867-006. The sequence goes on along the minus strand of SIBV01000002.1, from coordinate 59,456 downwards.
TTGATATTCACAAACAAACAAAAGTTTCTGCTCTTGAAACTATTATGACAACCCTCCATGCTGGAGGAAAGTTCGGAGGTGAAGATGGAGGTTACAAAGTTTCTGGAGGACTACACGGAGTGGGAGCATCTGTGGTAAATGCACTTTCTATTTATTGTAAAGTGACTGTTCACAAAGAGGGTGGCATTTATATGCAGGAGTATTCACAAGGCAAGAAAAAAGCCCTTGTCAAAAAAATAGGTTCAACTAAAAAGAATGGAACAATAGTCGTGTTTGAGCCAGATCCAGCTATTTTCCCAATCATCGAATTCAATCCAAATAGAGTAATGGACCACATGCGACAGCAAGCGTACCTTGTAAAAGGTTTGCGCATTACTGTTATCGATGCAACACAGTACACAGGCAAAATAAAAGAAGAGGATGTTTTTAAAATCCGAGAATTAGAACTGGAGGTTCCATCACTATCATTCTATTTTGAAGGAGGATTACTTTCACTCGTGAAGTTTATGAACAGTACTCAAAAGCCTGTTCACAAAAATGTTTTTTATGTAGAAAAGAAAACCAACGAATGGGAATCAGTGGAAGTATCACTCCAATACGTGGATGACATTACATGCAGACTTTCTGCTTTCGCTAACAACATCAATACTCCAGAAGGAGGAACTCATGTCACTGGTTTCAAAACCGCACTGACGAGAATTCTTAACTCATACGGACGCAAGAATAATTTAATTAAAGAAAGTGAGGATAATTTTACAGGTGAAGATGTGCTTGAAGGTTTGACGGCAGTTGTATCAGTGAAACTACGCGAGATTCAATTTGAAGGTCAGACCAAAGGAAAACTGGGAACTGTGGAAGCACAGGGGTCAGTGAATACTATTTTCTCAGAAGCTTTTATGTATTTCTTGGAGGAGAATCCAGATGACGCCAAAGCGATTATTAACAAAGTAGTTTTGGCCCTCAAAGCTCGCAAGGCGGCGAAGGCAGCGAAAGACTCTGTGTTACGAAAGGGCGCGTTGGAAGGTATGACTTTGCCTGGAAAGCTCGCGGACTGTCAGTCAAAGTCAGCAGAAGAATCAGAAATCTTTATTGTGGAGGGAGACTCTGCGGGAGGTACGGCGAAAACTGGAAGAGACAGACGCACACAGGCGATTCTGCCACTTCGAGGCAAGATTCTCAACATTGAGAGAGCGCGACTCGATCGGATGCTTGAATCAGAGCAAATCAAGAACTTGGTGATCGCTTTAGGAACAGCGATTGGAGATACTTTCGATATTTCTAAACTGCGCTATCACAAAATTATTATAGCGACGGACGCGGACGTGGACGGTGCGCACATCCGAACACTTATTTTGACTTTGCTTTATCGATTCTTTCGACCACTTATCGATGGAGGCTTTGTCTATATCGCTCAACCACCACTTTATAAAATAAAATCTGGGAAAGAAGTTTTTTATGCATATTCTGATTCAGATAGAGATAGTATATATAAAAATTTAGGTTATGATTTATCTAAAATAAATAAAAATGTAATTGAGGGGGTAGTAGAAACTGAACTTACAGAAGAAGAAGGAGAGGAGTCTGATGAAGAAGCAAAGAAAGATAAAAAACCAAATAAAAATAAATTGCCTCCGACTCAGAGATACAAAGGTCTCGGAGAAATGAACTCTGACGAGTTGTGGGAAACAACTATGGATCCTGCTCGAAGAATCCTTAAACAAGTGGCTGTGGAGAGCACTGCCGTAGCGGACAAGGTTTTTGATGTGCTTATGGGAACGGATGTGCCGGCGAGAAAGTCTTTTATCCAGTCCAACGCAACCAAAGCAACCCTCGATATATAACTTCCATCTTTGGCGAACTCCTCGTTCCCAAATTAAAAATTCTCGTCACCTTACAACGAGTAAGGCTCCTCACATTTTTAATTTCTCACGTCGGATTTCATCCAAATCTGAAAGTTTTTAAATTACTTAGTTTCTGAACTTGGTTCAGTGTAATGAGCTTCGTGATGAACACTTTGATTCTTTGGGACAACTAATGCTGCGATTATGTATCCTATAACGCCAGGAAAGACTCCAGTTAGAACTACTAGGAGTATAAATGCTAGTCGAAGAAGAGTTGGGTCAACATCAAAGTATTCTCCTAGTCCACCTATTATTCCAGCTAGAACTTTATCCTTGTTACTTTTATATAACTTTTTCATAATATTAAACAGTTACTGAAACTGGGATGTTGAAAACTGATTTAAAGTCATTTTTCTTTTTTGAAAATTTCAAAGATGCACTCAGTATTTCAATACCCAAAACTTTACCATTTTTATCTAAATCAGCGTTTACTAGTGGAGAAAAATGCACAGTCTTTTTTATAGACCCTTTTTTTAATGATATGTATACAGCATCAGCTGTTTGGTCGTAATTAATTTTATAATAAGCAGTTATTATAATATAATTTGTTCCCTGTATTTTATGGACCACTACTATCTTCTTTTTTCCCAGCACTTTTCTTGATGTCATCATACCATATTTATCGCTTTTCTACACTCCAGATTTGATTACTTGCCTTACAACTTCAGCAGAAATATTACGCTCCATCAAGCGATATTTTGCATGGTTTGTGAAGATTATCTTCATGTTATTACCTTTTTTTTTCTTTAATTTCTGATTGTAGCTTCGCGAGCACCTCCTCCATTGTCATTTGACCGAGTTGTCCTGCATCACGAGATTCAAGAGTGACCTTGCCGGCTTCTATTTCCTTATCACCCAAGACAATCCAGTAAGGGATTTTGTTGTTCTTTGCGTCACGGACTTTTCCTCCTAGATTTTCATCAGCGTTGTCGAACTCAACTCGGATACCCGCCTCTAATAGCATTTTGTAAACTTCTTCAGCTTTCTCATTGTGATTTTCTCTAACAGGAATAACTTTAACTTGAACAGGGGAAAGCCATAGAGGGAAAGCGCCCACATATTTCTCGATAATAAACGCCATTACTCTCTCGATTGCTCCAATACTTGATCGATGCACAACTGTTACTAGTTTTTCTGCTCCGTCCTTTGCTGTGTAAACCAAATTAAATCTTTTTGGCATCACGAAATCGTACTGCACTGTAAAAGCGGTATTTTCTATCCCACGCACATCTTTCATTTGGATATCAATCTTTGGTCCGTAGAATGAGGCCTCATCTTTTGCTTCAACAAATTTTACGCCAGTATTTTGTAAGACTTCTCGGAGGGCTTGTTCCGATTCGTCCCAAGAAGCATCGTCTTTTACATACTTTTTATCGTCATTTCTGTCTCCCAAAGATAGTCTATACCAGAAATCTTCTCCCTTTTTGAGTCCGAATGTCCCAGCCACTTCTTCGATAAGTTCCAAAACACTAGCCACCTCGAACTTTGCTTGTTCTTTGTCGGCACAAATAATATGTGAGTCAGCGAGACAGAATGATCTAACTCGGACAAGTCCAGAAAGATTTCCTGATGCCTCGTATCTGTAAAGTTTTGCAAGTTCAGCAATTCTCATAGGAAGCTCTCGGTATGAGTGAGGCTTTGAAAGATAAAGTTCAAAGTGGTGAGGACAAGTCATCGGTCGCAACATAAACTCTTCATCATCTATTACAATAGGTGCGTACATCGTGTCTTTGTAATAAGGATAGTGACCTGATTTTTCATATAGACCCAACTTTGCAATGTCCGGTGTGATAACGTGTTTGTAACCCCGCTTGATTTCAAGGTCCACGATAAATCTTTCTAACTCGCGTCTGATCGCAGCACCTTTTTCGGTGTAGAGGGGGAGACCTTTCCCAACCGTATCAGAAAAAGTAAATAGTCCTAATTCTTTGCCGATGACTCTGTGATCACCAGCGTGCATTTCACTATCTTCTTTATTGTTATCTGTTGTCATTTATTCAGTGTAACACTTTTTATGCAAAAGAAAATAGCCGTTGACACTTTATATATTAAGCATATTGTGAGGGCAGAGAGGTTTTAAGATGGCACAAAAATGGTTCGCCATATTCGTCGTGACCCTTCAAATGGTTGCGACGAATTGCAGCCATCCTAAGACTCCTAGTTCTCCCTCAGAAAATCCAACACCAGATGTGGTAGTGACTACGGTTTCGCCAACAGAAACAGCGGTTCCTGCTCCCGCAATGTTCCAGCCGCAGGTGACTTATTACTTCGCAGGGGATATTGCGAACTGTGAACCAGGTCATAACAACATACTCAATGGTAAAAAGGGCCATGAGTATGTTGGAGAACTGTTGGGTCGTCTCGGACTTGATGGAGTGAGTCGAATGTTTCTACCGATTGGAGACATCGTTTACTTTCAAGGAAGTGCGATACAGTTTCGCAACTGTTACGATCCTGTTTATGGTCGTTGGAAAGCTTTCACTCGACCAACACCAGGAAACCATGAGTATGAGACCATAGGCGCATCCGGCTATTTCTCTTACTTTGGAACTGCGGCTGGGCTGTCTGGCTTGGGTTACTACAGTTGGAATCCGCCAGGGGATTACTGGCACGTGATTTCTGGAAACAGTAATCTTGTGGGTAGAGCGAAAACCGCCTACCTCCAATGGCTCGAACAAGACCTTCTCGCGAATTCCGCACGACCGTGCACTCTGGTCTACTTCCACTACCCAAGATTTTCTTCGGGTATTGGGGGCAACATTGGTGCTGTCACGGAAGACTTCGCTATCCTCTACAAACACCACGTGGAACTTCTTGTTGTGGGCCACGATCACAACTACGAAAGGTTTCTGCCGCAAGGTCCGAACGAAGAACTGGACCACAAGAAGGGTGTTTTAGAAATCGTGAGTGGAACAGGTGGAGCCGAGTTACGACCACTATTTCGTCGTCGACAGAATAGCGTCGCTTTCAATAACACATCATGGGGAGTAACCGTGGTGGCGCTAGGGGCTAGAACATACGAGTTCCGATTCCTACCCGCTACTGGTTCTTTCTCCGATTCTGGCAGTGGAGTCTGCCGATAATAACGAGTCTTAGGCAAGGGAGTTTCATTCTCTGTTTGCGTGAGACTCTTTTGTTTTATATAAACTTTCAAATTTACAAAATCTTCACACTTGAATCAAACTATCATTTTTTAAAACATTGCGCAGGAAATTAGAAAACAACGACGAAGATAAAATAAACCTGAAGCATTGTGTGAGCGACCTAAATTTCTTGAGCGAAGCGATTAGAAATTTGAAGTACTCGAGAGGCACGTTAGTGCCCGTGTGGTGGGGAGCGAGTTTGCGAGAAGGTTATGTATTTAGGAGACTGTTTTCTTGATTAACGAGTGAGAAGCGCAGCTTCGCAAGACCTTGAGCATCTTTACTAAGATGTGAAAGGTGTACAGTTCCTGTAAGGAATAGTAAAATCGCAACAGCGATTTATACACGTTTTAAAAAATGATAGTGTGATGACGCTACATACTTTTCACCTTATCTATCAAAATAGATTTTTCTCCGTTTCGCAGTGACATGGTTCCCTTAATCACAATACAGCTCTCTGGAACCAGAATTCCTTGAAACTCTTCAAATATTTTTGGAAAAGCCACCATATCTATCGAGTCAGTAAGATCTGCGACTTTCAGGAAAATCATTTTCTCACCCTTTTTAGTCATAACAGGTCTTATCTCTTCAACAATTCCTGCTATTACTACCGGAGTTTTTTCCTTGGCAGTTTCTTTTATTTTTTTAATATTAGTTTCTTTTCCTTCCAGTTTATCTTTGAATGAATCGAGTGGATGCCCAGAAATATACAATCCTAGAAGTTCTTTTTCCCACATCAACTTATCGGCCTGTGAAGCCGCAGGTGCTGGCTCGAGTTTTATATCGTTTGCTTGAACATTGAGACTTGCTCCGAAAAGGGAATCCTGATCACTTCCTTTACTCCTTTCTTCTTTGTTGAAGGCGAGGATGTGTTCAAGGTTTTGTAACAACAAATTTCTGTCACCGAATGCATCCATAGCTCCAGTTTTAATAAGTGACTCCATAGATTTCTTGTTTAAATTCTTATCCTTAATCCTTTTTAGGAAATCCGTGAGGGACTTGAATGGTCCATTTTTCTTTCTCTCATTAATAATGGAAGTTCCCACTCCTTCACCAAAGTTTTTGATTGTGGTTAGTCCAAATCTAATAGAATCGAGGTTTAATGCACGATGCACGATGTTCGAAGGATTTTTTTCGTCACTCGTACTTCGTACCTCGTTATTTGATTTAACTACAGTGAAGCCTTCAAATGACCCATTCACATCTGGAGGTAACACAGGAATGTTCATTCTCTTACACTCAGCAATTATTTGGGCGATTGTGTCTGTGTCACCGGACTCCGCAGTCAAAACCGCAGACATATATATAGCAGGAAAGTTCGCCTTCATATATGCAGTTTGATACGCCACTTTTCCATAACTCGCAGCATGTGCTTTGTTGAATCCGTATCCCTGGAAAGGTTCAAAAAGTTTCCACAACTCCTCAGCTTTTTGTTTTGTCATTCCTCCGTGCGACTGACAGCCATCTACGAACCTGATATGTTGCTTTGCCATCTCCTCACGAATTTTCTTTCCAACCGCCTTTCGGAACTTATCCACTTCTCCCCAGTTGTAACCAGCAACTTCGATAGCAGTGTAAAGAAGGTCGTCTTGGTAAACAAGCACGCCATAAGTTTTATCAAGGAAACTTTTCATTTTTGGATGAAGGTAAGTCACAGGTTTCTTGCCATGTTTTCTCGCAATATATTCCTGAATGTTATCCATCGGTCCGGGACGGTAGAGAGCCACCATCACGTTTATGTCGTGAATTACAGTTGGTTTAAGTTCTTTAAGCGCACGAGTCATACCGTCACCGTTCAACTGGAACAATCCTTCAGTTTCACCACGGGCGAGCATCTCAAAAGTTTTTTTATCATCCACAGGAATGTTTTCAATATCAATTTTTATCCCTTCCAACTTTTCTGTCAGTTTCACTGCATCAGCAAGGATGGATAGGTTTCGTATCCCAAGAAAATCAAACTTAAGGAGTCCAACTCCATCTTCCCCCACGTCATTCATGTCGTACTGGGTAATAATCTTGTTATCGCCTTTTGTATCAAATTGTAGTGGAACATAGTTTATGAGTGGAGTTGGAGCGATAACAACTCCTGCTGCATGCACAGAGATGTGGCGAGTACAACCTTCGATTTTCTTTGCCATATCAATTATTTTTTTGACGTCGGGCTCAGCATCGTACATTTTCTTGAGTTCAGGCTCTTCTTTCAGCGCACGTTCAAGAGTCATAGGAAAACCCTGAGCTCCCATAGGGATTAGTTTTGCAATCGTGTCTCCAACTCCATACGGGAAACCTAGAGCCCGAGTTACATCTCGCACAGCGCCACGAGCAGCCATAGTTCCAAAGGTTCCAATCTGTGCCACTTTATCTCTCCCATACTTTTCTTTTGTATACTCAATCATCTCGTCACGTCTGTTGTCAGCAAAGTCCATATCGATATCAGGTGCGGATGGTCTCTCTGGGTTTAGGAATCTCTCGAACGGCAAAAGGTATTCAATCGGGTTTACGTTCGTAATGTTTGAAAGATAAGTAACGAGGGAACCAGCAACAGATCCTCTGATGGTTGTTAGAATTCCATGCTGATGTGCGTAGTTTAGAAGGTCCCACACTACAAGGAAATATGGAGCATAACCTTTGTCTTTAATAATTTTTAGTTCATACTCTATTCTTTCAGATATTTCTGGAGTTTTTGTAAGGCTTCTTTTTGCAATGCCTTCCTCGGTAATCCTCCGCAGTTCGTCGTCGTATGAAAGCCCGCTCTCTACTATATAGTTTGGAAGAGACCATTTACCTATAGAAATTTCTAAGTTACATCTCTCCACAATCTTCTCCACATTTTCTAGTGCCTCTGGCCGGTTTTTAAAATACTTCTCAGCCTGTTTTTGTGTAATGAAAGAAAAATCGTCCTCACCGTCTTCGATTTTATCATCATTTTGAGATTGGATTGCAATCATTGTTTCTCTTGCGATGCGATCCTCCTTTGCAAGGTAGTACACATCATGAGCTGCAACGATTGGAGTATTTGTTTTCTTGGCGAAATCCACTAACTTTTTCATATTCTCTTCGTGACCTTTGATTTCTGGGTGATGAGTGACTTCCAAAAAGAAATTGGGCTCTCCATCAGTCTCACCAAAAACTTTTTTATAAAAAGCTAGGCGTTCCATGGCTTGGTCAATGTTTTCCAGTTGGAGTGACTTCACAATGTCACTTGAAAAAGATGGTGCTATGGCGATAAGTCCTTCGCTATATTTTTCCAAGAGTTCTTTGTCGATGCGTGGTTTGTAATAAAAACCTTCCATGTGAGCAAGGGTAACAAGCTGAATTAAGTTTTTGTAACCCTTGTCATTTTTTGCGAGTAATACCAGTCGGTATCTCTCCTTATCTATAGATTCTTTGTCTTTGCGACTGCGGTAAGCGACATATGAGTCTATACCAATAATAGGTTTAATTTCTTTTTTTAAGCACTTTATGTAGAACTCTATTGCCCCGTATAGATTGCAGTTATCTGTGAGCGCCAAAGCTTTCATGTCGTTTTTCTTTGCAATATCCACCAGCGCATCAATTTTCGGTAATGCGTTCAGTAAGCTGTAATGACTATGTGTATGTAAGTGTGTAAATCGTGACATGTTGGTGGGCCTGTCCCGTAGCGAGCGAACCGTGTACTGAGTTTACTCTAGTACTGCGGTTTGCTCTGCTACTGGGATAAATTTTTAGGCCATATTTTTTCTAGTATAACATGTAGGATAAATAGATTCTTTTATTGACATAATGCTCTTTTTATATGTTAAAATAATTAAATGAGAACTATTGTAGGGATTGATGAAGTCGGTCGTGGCCCTCTAGCTGGACCGGTAACTATTTGTATTGTTGCCTGCGGTTATGAAATTTATAAGAAATTAAAAAAAGATAAGCGACTACCACCACTCGGAAAAGATAGTAAAAAACTGAAAGCTTCAGATCGTCTAAAATACGCCGAAACCCTCAACTACATAGGGGTACCCTATGTAGTGGTGCATGTTTCTAGTAAAATTATTGATAAAAAAGGGATTTCTTTTTCAATCAGAAGGGCAATAAATACAGGATTAGAAAAGTTAAAGTTAGATCCTAATAATTGCAAAGTTTTGCTTGATGGGGGACTCAGAGCTCCATTAGAATTCAAGAACCAAACTACAATCATAAAAGGGGATGAGAAAGAGAGGATAATAGCGTGGGCGTCAATCCTAGCCAAAGTTTCTCGGGACTCCCTTATGGTAAAACTCTCCAAAAAGTACCCTCAATATGGATTAGAGAAGCATAAGGGTTACGGAACTTTAGAACACAGGCAGGCCGTACAGAAGTATGGATTTTCGGATATACACAGAAAAACATTTTGTAAAAAATTTAAAAATTAAATCATTGGTCATTATTTAAAAATTAAAAATTAGAAATTGAAAATTAAGGCCAGTTGAGGAAAACGGAAGCTGGAGTTTTCATAGTTGTGTTTTTTTACCACTAGTGGTATATTACTTTTCACTATGGTAGTAAGAATGCGTCATACAAAGAGTCAGCGAAACAGAACTCGATCTCACCATCGTTTAGCTAAACCTGCTATCACTATGGACAAGGCAACTGCTGTTCCGCATTTGCGACACAGAGCGTCTTTAGTTACGGGTCAGTACAAGGGGCGAATGGTTATCGATGTACAAGCGAAATTAGCCAAAAAAACTAAGAAAGCAAAGCAGGCTACAAAAGAGGGTAGATAATAACAATTTATAATTTTTAATTTAGAATTTAAAATTAATTTTTAAATTCTAAATTTTAAATTGAAAATTAAGGAGTGTTGATATTCCAGCTATATTTTCATTGATAACTAAATTATCGTTTGTTATACTAAGTGAGAAGCATTCCATTATGGCAAACAGGCACCTTTCCAGATCAATAGTTCTACAATCCCTTTTTGAGTGGGATTTTGGTTCTAAGAAAAGCCCCGAGGCTGATGCGATTTTTAGGCGTAATGCTGAAGAATTTGCACCAGGCCACGGGGATTTTTCTTTTATGGAAACTCTCTTGAATGGAGTTTTGGAAAAACAAAAAGATATAGATTTGATTATAGAGAAAGCGGCTCCAGATTGGCCAATAGATAAGATAAGCATTATCGATAGAAACATATTGAGAATCGGATTATACGAACTTCTTTTTTCTGATAGAACACAAGTTCCACCAAAAGTAGCTATCAATGAGGCGATTGAATTATCAAAGGCCTTCGGCGGAGAAACATCTAGTAAGTTCGTGAACGGAGTATTGGGTGCAGTTTACAAAGAACTGGGTGAGCCAGGAAAGGATGAAACTACAAAGGATAAAAAGAAGATAGTCGGTCCAGTGCCAACTGAACACCTTGGGGGAGCTGTTGTTTACGCAAAGGACGGCGATGAAGTTTATCTAGCCTTGATACATGACGTGTTTGGCCGATGGACATTGTCCAAAGGAAAGATGCAACCTGGTGAAGAAGTTGAGGCGGGAACTGTTCGAGGAATAAAAGAGGAGTTGGGTCTCGATGTTACACTCAAGGAAAAGCTTGGAGAGAACGAGTACATTGCTTATCATCCAGAAAGAGGAAAGATAAAAAAACATGTAGTTTTCTTCTTGGCAGAGTCAGAGTACAAAGATATTGTAAGAGAAATAAAGGGAGGCTTGGATGATGCAAAGTGGTTCAAACTTGCGGATATACTTGACCTTAACTTTTATAATGATATCCTGCCCTTAGTGACAAAGGCCATTAATATACTTTTGAAAAAATAAAATTCAAAAGGCATTTATTCGTTGCCATTCGTAGGTTTGCATAATTCGCATATTCGTATATATTGATTTTATGGATTTTACAGAGTTTCAAAACAAAATAAGCATCACTTTCAAGGACTTGAGCCTCTTAACTCAGGCCTTTGTTCATCGTTCATATATAAACGAGAACAAGCAGTCTGGACTTTCTCACAATGAAAGATTGGAGTTTTTAGGCGACGCCGTGCTTGAACTGGTTATTACTGATTTTCTATACAAAAAGTACACTGACAAGGCTGAGGGAGAGCTTACAGCTTATAGATCGGCACTTGTAAATGCTGATACCTGTGCAAAAATTGCCACTAGTTTGGAAATGGGAGATTATCTAATGCTTTCAAAAGGAGAAACAAAAGATACGGGACGAGCTAGACAATACATACTCGCGAATGCACTGGAAGCTCTGATTGGCGCTATTTATATTGACCAAGGATTAGAAAAAGCACATGAATTTATTGAAAAGAATTTTACTCCAATGATTGAAAGTATTATTTCTGCAAAAAGTTTTATAGATGCAAAGAGTTTGTTTCAAGAAAAAGCCCAAGAGTTCGACGGCGTTACGCCTTCATACAAAACAATCAAAGAGACTGGACCTGATCACGAAAAGAAATTTACAGTTGGGGTTTATGTTGGAAAGGATTTAGTTGGAACTGGAGAAGGGGAATCGAAACAAGATGCAGAGCAACTTGCCGCCCGTGCAGCTCTCGTCACTCGCGGTTGGCAGTAGCTCTGGTCTTTTTGTCCGATTTCAGCGTTGGAATCTCAAAAATCCTCGTCACCTTACAACGAGTAAGGCTCCTCGCCTTTTCTCATTCCGCCTTGAACTAAACCAAAAATCCTCAGAGCAAAAATACAAATAAATCAAATCTGAAAGTCTGTCAAGAAATTGAATATTTTGTAAAGTATATATAAGAAAAGGCGCCGGATTTCTCCAGCGCCTGATTTATTGACCTTATGACGAGGATCTCTCTTCAGTAACAAGAGTAAGAAGCAGATTTGCCGCTAATACGAGTTACTTGGAGCGTTCTGGATCTCGACCCACTCGGTATATTCATCTACGGCCTGTTCCGGAAAAACCTGAAGGGCGTCGTAGATAGCAATCATGACACTTCGAGAAGTCAACCTGGTGTGAATTCGGGAACTTCTGTGAAAGTAGAAATATTGGACTTCGGTTTGGGTATCACCCATGTGCACGGAGAGTTCGTAAGTGTAGCTATCACCGACGCTACGAACTCGCAATTTGCTAACATGAGCACTGACGAAGTCCTCCTTGAGAATTGCGTCAAGGGAAGCTACCTGAACAGCAGTAATTCCTGCGAACTTTACGATTTGTTGCATGTCACTCTCTCCTGTGAGCACAGCTCACTTTATTGGTTCTGGCACAGCCAAAACCTTCCATATTAAATTATACACCCCTTAAGAGTATTTGTCAAACATAGGTAAGGAGTGTGCTTTTTCTGTTACTCAAAAAATTTGTTATAATAAATCAGTTATGTATTTGAAATCTATTGAACTATCAGGCTTTAAATCATTCGCAAAAAAGAGCGAGCTTAATTTTTCCTCAAAAGTTTCAGCGATTGTTGGACCGAATGGCTCAGGAAAGTCGAATGTTGCTGAGGCATTTCGATTTGTGTTGGGAGAACAATCCATCAAGTCTTTGAGAGGTAAAAAAGGTGAGGATCTTATATGGAACGGAGCGGGAGACATGCCTCGTGGAAACAGAGCGTCAGTCAAAGTAACATTTGATAATAGTTCGAAGTTCCTTCCACTAGATTATGAAAATGTCACAATTGAGCGTGTGGTTCATCGTGACTCAGTCAATGAGTATCTTATAAACGGCTCTCAGGTTCGCCTCCGTGATATTGTGGAGCTTCTAGCGTCTGCCCATATTGGTTCTTCTGGACACCATATTATTTCTCAGGGTGAAGCTGACAGGATTTTGAATGCGACGATCAAAGAAAGAAAGTCTATGATTGAGGACGCACTCGGCCTCAAAATGTATCAGTACAAGAAACAAGAGAGTGAAAAAAAATTAGTGAAGACTCGAGAGAATATTGCTCAGGTAGAATCTCTAAGACGAGAAATCACTCCGCACATTCGATTTTTGAAGAAACAAGTAGAAAAAGTGCAAAAGGGTCTTGAACTACGTGATGAGCTTACCAAAGAAGCTTTGGAATATTGCAAAAGAGAAGATCACTATATAAAAACCATAACCGACAAAGTTCATCGAGAAAAAACGCCCTTGATTCACATAGAGAAAGAATTAAATAATGAATTAGAACACGCTAAGAAAATTCTCGAGAATGCAGAGCACAAGGATGCTAAATCTGAGGAACTTATAACTCTTGAAAATGATTTACATAAAGTTAGAGATGATAAAGACAATTTATTTCGAGAACTTGGGAGACTCGATGGTGAAGTAACGTCTCTTGTGAAGATGGTGAAGAAACAGGAGGAAGTTGCTCACTCGTATGAACACAAAACAGTCACTTTGGTTTCAGTGGAGTCGATTGCAGCAGAGATAGAGAATAAAATTATAGAATCCAAGAAATCTGACAAAATAGAAGTTTTAATTCAAACATTAGACGAAGTAACAGAAATTCTGACAAACTTTATTGATCACAATAAAGACAAGGTGGATATGTCGCTTTTAGAGGACAGTCGCAAGGATATAGAGAGTTTGAAAGATTCTAAAAATAAGATTGAGAAGTCCCTTAATGACTTAAAAGTAAACGAGAACAGATTGTCGTCTCAGTACAATACACTCAAAGATAATATTGAAAAAGAAAAAGACTCAAACCGTGATGCAGAAAAAGCAGTTTTTCGTATTATGGCAGAGTCACAAGAAGTTCGATCCAAGCTTCACGACATTGCAAACCAGGAAGAGATTCTTAGGTTGCTCAAAGAAGATTTCAAAAGAGAGATTACAGAGCTTGGACATATGTTGGGAACTCACATCTTGCAGTTTGATTTACTCTCATATGATTTTACTGAGCCTAGAAATTTACAAGATGAGCGACGAAGAAAAATTGAGAAAATAAAGATTCGTCTAGAAGATTCAGGAGGGATTGGCGGAGATGATGTACTGAAGGAATACACAGAAGCGACAGAGCGTGATGCTTTTTTACAAAAGGAAATAAAGGATTTGGAAAAGTCTGCTGTTTCTCTCACTGAGCTTATTACCGATTTGGATGTGAGACTTTCAACCGAATTCAAATCTGGATTAGATAAAATAAATACTCAGTTTAAAGAATACTTTGCTTTGATGTTCGGAGGAGGGGAAGCACATCTGTCTGTATCTGTACCTGTAAAAAAGAAAAAAGATGTTGATTTAATAATGAATGATGAAGATTTCGCTAACACCGACGTTGATTCCTTAACAGCTGAGGCGGACGCTACGACTGAGGGTATAGACATCGAAGTAAATCTTCCAAAGAAAAAGATAAAGGGGCTCATGATGCTGTCTGGTGGAGAAAGAGCACTTACTTCTATTGCGCTTTTGTTCGCAATCTCGCAAGTGAATCCTCCACCATTTATTATTCTCGACGAAACAGATGCGGCGCTAGACGAAGCGAATTCAAAGAAATATGCCGATATGATTGAGAATCTTTCAAAATATTCTCAATTAATTGTAATTACTCACAACCGAGAGACTATGTCGCGAGCTGGAATTCTTTATGGAGTAACGATGGGACTTGGTGGGGGCTCTAAACTTTTGTCGGTAGCTTTTGATCAAGCTGTCACCATAGCAAAATAGTTTATCTCTGATCTTTTTGTCTCATTTCTTCGTTGCTGTGCTCCGTATGCTCCTGCAGAGTATTTCTATACACCTTAGTCGCATTACTCACTTGCGCCTCGAACTTAAACAAAAATCTTCAGAGCTAAGAGCTAAAACTTGACTTGACAATAAATTTATGGCGACATACAATATTTAGTGGAATCTGGATTGCCCAGTCTTCCTTCGAAAGGACATGACTATGGTTATGGGTGTTCGGTGGGAGACGACGAAAGGTGTTCTAGCAGAAACTGTGAGGGAAGTGTCTCTCAATAAAAAAAACAGTATATTTCCCTTCATCAAGAAGGAAAATATACTCATAATGAGGTTTCTCAGTCTCAGTGGACAGGAAATCGTCTATTTCGAAGATCACGAAACTTTGTCACTTCCTATCCTTCTGGATTTGGAAAAAACAATCGAACTAAATTTTGGCTTCAAGCCAGAGTTGGTGGTTAAGACAGATCAGGGATTTATTTCCTGGCATGATTTCTTCAGCACGATTGAGCAGAGAATCCACTTCCTGCCCACAAGCAAGTATGACACCTTCTAGCACATAGCCCGTGTGAATATACCACGGGCTTTTTTGATACAAAATTAGTTCACAATTCCGTAGTCTAAAACTCGTTTTTCCATGTCAGCAGAAACAACTTTGAATTTGATTGAGTCACCTAGAGTAAATTTCTTGCCAGTTTTCTCGCCTCTTATTGTGTAGTTCTTTTCATCTAACTGATAGAAGTCATCACCCAAGTCTCTGATTTTTATCATGCCTTCGCATTTGGTTTCTTTCTCCTCGACATAGATGCCCCATTCAGTAACACCGGTGATTGTTCCAGGGAAAGTTTCTCCAATATGATCCATCATGTATTCAACCTGTTTGTATTTGATGGAAGCACGCTCTGCGTCGGAGGCTTTTTTCTCTAATTCTGATGAAGCTAGGCAGATTCTTTCAAATTTCGAATATTCATCAATTTCAATTTTGCCTCCATTTAATTCACGCTCTAGAAATCTGTGAACCAAAACATCAGGATATCTTCTGATAGGAGAAGTGAAGTGTGTGTAATATGTAAAAGCCAAACTGAAATGACCGATATTCTTGGTGGAGTAAATCGCTTTCGCCATACTGCGGACCGTTGCAGTGTTTATGAGGTCCTCGTTCGGTGTTCCTTTTGCTTGTGCTAAGAGTTCGTTGAGGTCACGTGAGGTAACTTTTCCATCTTTATTTTTTAACTCAAAACCAATTGCTTTCATAAATACTGCTAAACTTTGGATTCTATCTACGTCCGGAGCGGGGTGAATTCTGTAAACAGACTGAGAACCCTTCTTTTTGAGATCTTTAATTTGTGAATCATAAATAAACTTTGCTACAGCTCTGTTCGCAAGAAGCATAAACTCCTCTACTAGTTTGTGAGTTTCCAATCTACTTTTCTTATAGACTTTGATTGGCTTTCCCGTTTCGTCTAGAAGGAATTTCACTTCGTCAGTTTCAAAAACCATCGCACCGCTCTGAACTTTTTTCTTTTCCAGTTTCTGCGCAATATTTCTGAGTGTTCGGAGCTCCTCTTGGTATGGGCCGTCCTGTTTGCCGTCTATCACTTCCTGAGCGTCCTCATAAGTGAAGCGTCTGTCACTGTGAGTGACTGTCCTTCCAAACCATTCTGTTAGGACTTCTCCATCTCCTGTCATGGTGAAAACAGCTGAAAAAGTAAACTTATCTTCGTGTGCGTTTAGAGAACATAGGTCGTTTGAAAGAACCTCAGGAAGCATGGGTATAGTTCTATCTACGAGATAAACAGAAAGTCCACGCTTTTCAGATTCACGATCAAGCTCTGTCCCTGGGGTAACAAAGTGGGACACATCAGCAATATGCACACCGATTTCATATTTGTTGTCACCTAAATCTTGAAACGATATTGCATCATCAAAATCTTTTGCGGTATCAGGATCTATAGTGATCGTGGTAATGCCCCGCATATCTTTTCGTTTTTTTACTTCTACATCAAAATTTTTAACGTATTCTTGTTTTATTTTTTCTGCCTCTTCTTCAACAGCATGAGGGAATTCAATACGAAAACCCTTTTCCAAAACAATCGACTCCATTTCTGTATTGTTCTCGCCCTTTTTACCTATCACTTTTACGATTTTACCAGACAATGTTTCCCAATCAACAATCTTTACCAGAACTTTGTTCCCAGCTTCTGCAACTTCTCCGTCCAAAAGGGGAATATCTACATACAATCTCTTATCGTCAGGGGACACAAAAGTCTTACCGTCTTTCACCATCATAACTCCCACGAACTCATCCCTGGCTCTCTTAATTACCCTCACCACTTTTCCCTGATCACGATTTCGGATTTTTTCATTGGTCAAAACAACTTCTACGGTATCACCGTGAAGTGCTCTGTTTACGTATTGAGGTTGGATTTCTATGCTGTCATCTCTGCCTTCTATATCAAAATATCCTACGCCTTTTGAGCTTATACTGATAGAACCTTGGAGATTTTCGTCTTTCATATTGGCCATTGTAACAGATAACCCAGTAGTAGAGAAGAGCATTCTTGAGGCTTAGAATTATGAAAAAGTTATAAGGCTCTTCTCACTACTGGACTAGTCCGGTAGTGAAATCAGTTTTTAACTTTCGTGACATGTTAACTATCTATGAAACTGATTTCTACTACCGGGTTGACCCATTCTTCTTGTTCTGCTACAATTGCGAACATGTTAAAAATACGATTACAAAGAGTAGGACGCAAGGCAGAGCCAACATTTCGCCTTGTTTTGACCGACTCAAAGAATGGAACAAAAAGCGGTAAATATCTAGAAAATCTAGGAAACTATGACGCGAGAAGAGGAGAGGTTTCAACATTTAAAGCAGACAGAATTACACACTGGATGAAGCAGGGGGCTCAAACATCAACAACTGTTCACAATTTACTTATAACGAAGAAAATTACAACAGGAAAGAAACTTAACGCACTTCCTTTGCAAAAAGCTATTGTTAAGGATGCTCCAGCTGAGGAGGCTCCAAAGGTAGTTGAATCTTCAAAAATAGAAACAAAGGAAGAGTTCCCAGAAGTTGTCGAAGCTCCAATTGAAACTCCTACACAGGAACCTACTGAGACTCCTGCAGAAGTTTCACCTGCTCCAGAAGTTACTAAGGAACCAGTTGCATAGGCTTGTTGACCCAGTAGTAGATTTTGGCATTGCACGACATTTCGTACTGACGAAGTCGATGCCAAAATTCACTACCGGGTTGACTCATCCGTTTTTTGTTATTACAATTATAATGCAACCGTGCATAGCCGAGCAGTAGTCGTATGACTGCAGCCGATTGATGGCGGTTGTAGACCCTAAAAGAATTAAAATTAACTGATTAGATACCAACATGGAAAATGATGTAAAGTTTTTAGATTTTGTAGTAAAAGCGCTTGTTGAAAATCCTGACGATGTAAAGATTACTAGAACGGTAGATGAGATGGGAGTTCTGATGACACTAGATGTTCATCGAGACGATATGGGTAAAATCATAGGACGCGAGGGAAACACAGCGAAAGCGATCAGAACATTACTTCGAGTGGTTGGCATGAAGAACAACGCAAGAGTAAATTTGAAAATAAATGAGCCGGCAGGAGGGATGCAAGAGGCTAGACCGGTTAGTGCGACCAAATCACTCGATGACGCCATGAACGACTTAAAACTCTAATTTTGGCGAATTTCTGCGTTGCTCGTTTTGTTTTCTCCACGCGCAGTAGTATTCTACAGCTTGGTCGCAAACAAAACATCGTGCCTTGAACTTCATCCAAAATTATAGTTTTAAAAATTTAGATAAATAAACAGAAGACTCCCAAACGGGTGTTTTTTGTTTGACTTGCATTTTCTGATATATATGTTATGGCTAGGTTAGGAGGTTCCGATGAGCAATCGTGTGAAAAGGGCGCTTGCGCTCCTCGTGGTGGTTCTGCTGTCTTCCCTGAAGGGTTACATGGCATGGAAGGCGGCACCGGCACTGGCGGCACAATACATCGCCTACAACCAGACTCATCCGATGAGCTGGTTGGATTTCGGTCTCGGCGTTGCCATGACGGCCGTGACGATGATGGTCCTTTTTGTGGCCATCTCCCTTCGCGAAAGCCTCCGCTTCGAGCGGGCGTTCGAGAAGGGCGGTGGTGGCGATCCGCCGACTGGACACGATGGCGGTGGTGCCCAGAAGAAGATCGTTCGTTTGCCGATGTCACGGAAGGTCGTGGAAATCGGTGACTGGCGCAAGGTGCCGACGGATGGCCACATCCATCGTGGTGCCGTTCCTGCGCCGGCCTGACGGTCTAGATGTTCGGTTTGGGAGGGGGACAGCAAACCCCTCTTTTTTTATACAAAAATTTTCGTGATATAATTTTATATGGAAAGGGAGGTGCACATGCCGATACCACCAGTCATAGTCTGTAGCAATTGTGGAGAAAGCTGGATGTGGAGTGGGAACCAAAAATGCCCAAAGTGCCACAGGTTCCTGAGCGACTGGGAGACTGCATCTCAGGTTGAGACTCCGCGCAAGACGGAACCAGCACCTCCAACACTTCACACGGAAGTGTTCTAGACGAATGGTTAAAAGGGCGCTTAAGCGCCCTTTTACTAATTCAATTTTTTGTGGTATAAGTTAAAGGCTAAGAACTAAGAATTAATAATATAGATGTAGTTCGAGGCGCAAGAGAAAAATAAGACGAGCCTTACTTAGTTGTAAGGTGAGGAATATTTTTTGAACTGCAACAAAGAAATACGCTATATTATAAATTCGACATGAGATTTCACATCATTACTTTATTTCCGGGGGCCTTCGACTCATATCTAAATGAGTCTATTATTTCACGAGCGATAGAAGACAAGAAAATTTCTGTTTCCTTTTATAATCCTCGGGACTACAGCGATGATAAATGGAAAAGAGTAGATCAAAAACCTTATGCCGGAGGACCAGGGATGGTAATTCAAGCACTGCCTACAGTTAAAGCGATTGAAAAAGCTTTGGATAGAATCAAGAAGAGAGAATTAAGAATGAGGAATAAAAAAGAGAATTCTAAAAAACTAAATTCTAAATTCTTAATTCCAACTTCTACTAAAATAGTTTTCTTTTCTCCGTCCGGAAAACAGTTTGATACAACTTATGCTAAGAATGCTGCCAAAAAATTTACTGATATTATCTTGGTATCCGGAAGGTATGAAGGCATCGACGCTAGAGTAAAAAAGATTTTCAAAATGGAAGATATTTCTGTTGGACCATTTGTTCTAACTGGCGGAGAATTGCCTGCGATGGTTGTACTAGATTGTGTTGCTAGACAAATAGAAGGCGTTTTAGGGAACTTCGATTCACTTGAAGAGTCTAGAATTTCGAGTCATGATGTTTATACTCGGCCTGAAGTATTTGAATACAAAAAAAAGAAGTACAGAGTACCTAAAATATTGTTGTCAGGAAATCATAAAAAAATAGAAGCTTGGAAGATTAAATCAAGGTAAGTTATGTTTCGAAAAAAGACGGATGCACAGAGGAATATAATTTACCTTGATTTTGTTTGGGTGTGGTTGTTTGTTACACTGATTGTATGACTCAAGCTGAAGCACTCGATATTTTGAAGCTGGGAAAAAATGTTTTTCTAACAGGCCCTGCGGGAAGTGGAAAAACTCATGTACTAAATGCATATGTGAAATTTTTGAAGTCACACGCCGTCGATGTCGCGGTGACAGCGTCTACGGGCATTGCAGCAACGCACATTGGTGGCATGACAATACACTCCTGGTCAGGGATTGGAGTTAGAGATGTGCTAACTGATTATGACATCGAGGAACTGATGGAACGACAGTATTTGTATAAAAGATTCGAGAGAACCAAAGTTTTGATAATCGATGAAGTCTCGATGCTGCATCATTTCCGGCTAGACCTCATTGAGTGGATTTGCAGGCAGATGAAGCATAACGAAAAGCCTTTTGGTGGAATGCAGATTATTGTATGTGGAGATTTTTTCCAGCTTCCTCCAGTATCACGTGGAGAAGTTTTGGAATCAGAGTTTGCGTATAAATCAGAAAGTTGGCTTGCGTCCAAATTTACTATTTGTTATTTGTCAGAACAGCATCGCCAAAAAGATAATACTTATTTATCTATTTTGAATCAGATACGTCAAAACAAAGTGACAAAAAATACAATCGAGCTACTCAAAACCCGTTTTAATAAAGACCCAGAATCAGGCGGTGAATCAACGAGGCTGTACACTCACAACATCGATGTGGATGTCGTGAATATGAGACACCTCGACCTCATAAAGGCAGATGAGAAGTCATACCAAATGATATGGAAGGGCTCTCAAGGGTTAGCACAGAGCCTTATAAAAAGTTGTTTGTCGCCTGAGAAACTTGTTTTGAAAAAGGGTGCTCGAGTCATGTTTACCAAAAACCATCCAGAAGGAATGTATGTAAATGGAACATTGGGAATTGTTAAGGACTTTAATTCTTTTGGAGACCCGATAGTAGAGACGAACAGCGGAATGAATTTATCAGTCTCACAACAATCTTGGAAGATAGAAGAAGATGGAAAAATGAAAGCTGAGATAAGTCAGTATCCGCTCCGTTTGGCTTGGGCTATCACAGTTCACAAAAGTCAGGGCATGTCTCTCGATGCTATGGAAGTTGATTTGTCGAAAGCGTTTACCAAAGGGATGGGTTATGTTGCCCTGTCGCGTGTCAGGTCACTCGGCGGGATGAAGCTGCTAGGATTCAACGATATGTCGCTCCAAATTGATCCTGAAGTTTTGGAAATGGATATGCAGTTTCAGGATAAATCGACAGATGCTGTAAACGATTTGAAAGAAATGTCGCGTGAGGATATTGAAGAAGAGCAGGCGCGCTGGATGAAGAAAATTGAGCCGGAAGAAAAAGTAAAAATCAAGAAAAAAGAGAAGGAACTCAAGGTTTCAACGCAAGAGATTACACGTCGAATGCTTGAACACGAAGTGTCACTCAAAGATATCGCAGAAGCTAGAGGAGTAAAAGAGGAAACAATCGTTTCACATATTGAAGATTTAAAAATTGAAAATAATTGCCCAGATATTGATTATTTGAAAAGGGAACTGAAACGAAGTGAGTTAGAAGACATCATGAAAGCATTCCAGAAAACAGAAACAACCACGCTCTCTCCAGTTTACAATTTACTCTTAAAACAGAAGAAAAAACCAAGTTATTTGAAGATAAGGTTGGCTCGACTATTTATAGATAAATAAAATGAATAAAATCCATTTATTTTTTGGATTCATCATTATGCTACTAATTTTTATTTTTTTTAATTTCAAAAAAATTGAGGATGTTGTTTTGGAAGCATTGCCCATATCACAAAGCGTGTCTGTTTTGAACTTTGGAGATGTGATGTTTGATCGAGGAGTGAGGAATATCATGGAAAACCGAGGAAGAGACCCGTTTGAATACATAAAAAAGAATTTGGATATACTAAAAAAGTTTGATGTGGTTATTGCAAACCTCGAAGGTCCCATAGTTGAGATGGATAGAAGATTGTGTCAGAGTAAAGCTTATAATTTCCAGTTCAGGAGTAATACAGGAGATATTTTGAAAAGTGTTGGGATAAGCATGGTGAGTATTGCTAATAATCACAGTTATGATTGTTATAAGGCGGGTTTTGAAAGTACGAAAAAGTATTTAATTCAGTCAGGTATTGATTACGTAGGCGACTCTGTTTTGGACAAGAGTTATATAGTAAAGATTATAAATAATAAAAAAGTGGTTTTTGTGGGAATTGACGAGACTGTTCAAGTTGTACCTGTTTCTAGTTTTTACGGTCTAATTGAAAAACTTAAAAATGAGAATGATTATGTTGTGGTGAATATCCATTGGGGAACAGAGTATGCGCTGGTCGAGTCGGAGTCTCAGAGGAATATTGCCCACAAACTAATAGACAGTGGTGCGGATGTTATTTTCGGGCACCATCCTCATGTGATACAGCCAGTAAGAACATACAAAGGTAAGGCAATCTTTTATTCTCTTGGTAATTTTGTTTTTGATCAAAACTTTGGAGAGACAACCACTGGTTTGGGTGCTGGTGTAGAGTGGAGAGATGGTAGGGCAACATTTACGCTTTTTCCATTTAAAATAAAATTATTCGCGCTTGATTTTATGATGGGTACTGAGAAAGACAGTTTTTGCGAAAAGTTTTTGAATAATTTAGAACACCAGAAGTGTAATTTTGAATTGTAGAAGTAGTTTGTTTTTGGATAAATAAAATGTAATATTAAGATAGATGCACATTCAGAGAGAGGAGACGTGAGCTATGACTATGACACAGAGTTTTAATCTTCGGCAAACTGTGCTCCGAGAAATGCTGGAGTGCAAGTTAGCACAAGCAGAAGCACAAAAACCGTCGCTGCCCGAACTCGATCATCCCCAGTCGTATTGGGGGCACATGAAGCACGGGCTTCTGTTTTACCTCCAGCTCGCCCAACAGCGACTTGCGCGTGGTGAGTACGGTTATTGCTACGACTGTAATGAAGAAATTGAGGAAGATCGACTCGATGAATACTTCATGTACATTCGTTGCAAAGGTTGCCAGAAACTTCACAAGTCTCAGGGCATTAGCCCTAACTAGTGCATGTTTATCACAAGGCCCAAAGTCCGGTGCGCGATTCCAACTCGCGTGCCGGCCTTTTCTATTATTTTTTTGTCAGTCTCGAACAACATCCTAATCTTAAAGTTTTATTCGAGAAATACCCCGTCAGCTTGCTGTGAGGATGGACGGCACGACTGCTTTTATAGAATTTACTTTTTTTAATAGATGTGATGTAATAGCTTCTGGAGGCGACTATGGATCTGGTTCGAGTAATACTCTTTACTACTTCCGGTGGAGACACAAAAGATACTAAGGCCAGTTTGAGGCAGGCTCGGTTCACCGACGGTCTCGACTACAAGGTGGTGGCAAGCGAGACACAGGCAGAAGAACTGATTGTGCCCGGCCGTTTCCAACTTCTTGTAACGGGCCTTATCTTCGGCAATCACAGGAAATCTCAAGAGTTCGCAGAGCGAATGAAGCAGAAGAACTCAAGCTTGAAAACGGCGAGCTTCATTTCCTTGCCAGTCGCAAATCCTGCATACGATATCCTCGTTACCAGGAGTCCGGGTGTCCGAAATTGTTCCACGGCACTAGTTCCCTTGATGCATAAATTTCTTGAGGAAGTGAGAGCCAATCTCTAGTTTTGTGCGAGGTTGGGTAATCCGTCCGCGCCGAAGTCAGGCGCGGACGGTTATTTTAAAAATTTGACTTTGTTTCTTTTTAAATATATAAAACTACTGGAGGGTTTTGTGCCGAAAGCGATTCGCGTGATTGTATTCACTGCAAGACAGACAAAGAATCTCGTGTGCGAGACGTTGTTAGGAACCAAGTACAAGAAAGGTGAGGACTGGATTTTTGCAAACAATAATGAAGACGTTGAGAGACTTGTAATTCGCGGTAGGCCTCAGCTTATCGTCACTAACGGTCTGTTGAAATCCACTGTCTTGGTTATGAAGATGAAGAGGTATAACCACGCACTCAAAGCAGCGTGCATATCAACTATTGTTGGGAGAAATTCAGAACAGTACCAGTATTGCGTTCAACAGACGAACGGGCGTGACTTCACGGGACTTATGGAAATCATGGCTCATTATCTCGATCTCGTTACCCCACAACCCAAGAAGGCTTGATTAGGTCACCACACATTTTGTGTCGGTACTCTATTCAGGCTTTTTCTTTTGTAAAAAAATACAAAGTAGTATACTTATTTACATGGGAAGTCCTGAAGGAGAATATATTCATAACTTGGATAGTGTGCGAGAAAATAATCTCGCGGGGCAGGGATTTCCGGCGGAAGATTTGACTGTGGATTTTTTCAATGCAATCGGTTTTGATACACGACTATCCACGGCATCGGAAGATAGTGGAACTAGAGATATTGGTCCAAAGCAAACTATCGACGCTGTTACATACTATGAGGGACGACCGGCGATGGGTGTTCAGATTACGACGACATCGTTCAGAGATGTTAGAGAGAAAAAGTTAAACGAAATGCGAGCAAGGCCTTTTGTGCGTTTGGATGAAATGAAGCCAACCGATCCAGCGATACCGAGAGTTCTCATTTACCTAGATGCCAAGGATGTAAAGAATTTTGGAAGTGATCCAGACTTTAAGCATCATCCAAAAATAGCAGACCAGATTTTGAGCAGTTGCATTCTGAGTTTACAGTTTGATTCTAGCCAGACAAAAAATCATGGCGAAAAATAAACAAGAGGGTGATGACGCAAGAAAAGGGCAAGTGAAAAATCGTTCTCAAGTGTTAAACCCGAAAACCAAACGACATGTTAAAAGAAATACTGAGGACGGACAGTTTATAGATGTGAAAGACGACCAGGAAAAATTTAAGGGAGTTCGAAAAGAAAAATAAAAGAAATGGCCGCTCTCTTGAGCGGCCATTTTGCTGGTGCGATGTCAGCTTATTGATTGAAAAGGAAGGAGGCCACCACTCTCGAGAGTGATGGCCTTTGTGTTGCGGGGGACTGGCGGATTGTTGTTGCGGGAACTGTTTTAGTACTTCGAGACTTGTTTCTCAGTCTGCTCGTGGAGTTCAGGACTCCATGCTCCTCGTCGGGGCAGAGTCCAGTTCCCTCCATTGGGCTGACTGAAAGCGGGTCGGCGCACATCTTTGTTCTTCGCCTCGTGGCTGTGAACAATGATGCCTTTCACATCCCCATGAACCTTGCGGTTGGGGTTTGAGTGCTGTGGCATGTGTCGAGATCCTCCATTTACAATAGTGGCATATTTACTAAATATTGTCAATAAATGAAAAAAAGTTTTTTATAAACACAAAACCCGCCTGTCACACGGGTTGTGTACGGCGGGCGTTTTCTTATGGAGTGTGCTGGAAAAGTACAGCCACTGGTCTACAACCACCACTCATTCTGATTGACGAAACCTTAGCGGTCCCGTTTTGGCCTGTCTCTTCGCAGGACCACCGAATGAAATCCTGCGCACTGATGACTACGTTGTCAGGCACAATCCAGGTAATCAAGTTACTACCCGCCAGTAGTCGAGCCTGATCAGCAGTGATCTTTACGGGATGTCGGTCTCTTATTTCCAAATGCGTTCCTCCATCTCAAAACTTAGCAGAATTTTGAGTTATCCACAACCTTCCGGTACAAAGTGATTGACGGTGAACTTGAGTTCACCTATACTTATATTATACGAAATTGGATAGATGGCACATTTCATCGTTAGAATATAAAAAATAATCCTCACCGTACTAGGTGTACGACTCGAATTCTTTTTTACATTCTGCCTCGAACTGCACTCATCTCTGCAATTTCTTGTGTTCCATCCGATTAATATTATTACTTTAAATTACACACACAATGAGTAAACAAAATTTTGAAAGAGCATTGAAGAATGAGTTGGAAGTTTTGAATGATGTGATAGATCAGAAAATAATAAAAGGTTTGTCATATGCAAAGGAAGCGAGAAGACACAAGTTTATTCTAAATAATTTATCGGACATTCGTAGAGAACAAACTGGGTCAGGATGGTTTGGTAGGTCTATTAGCACATTTAGCATTATCTAATTAGAAATTCTAAATTTGGCAAATTTCTTTGTTGGATTTCAAAATTTAATCCTCACCGTACTAGGTGTACGACTCGAATTAAATTCATCATCCGCCTCGAACTTTACTCAAATTAAGAATTTCTCAAACATATATGGAAGGAGAAAAATATTCAAACTATCGAGATAAGATTCTAAACTTCTATCGGAAGAACAGACGCATGCCTGGTTACAAAGAAATTATGGCATTAGTTGGATTCAAATCCAAAAATGCTGTTTATAAACTTATTAACAAACTTGTTGACGATGGAATAGTAGACAAGGATTCGAACGGCAAACTTACTCCTATGAAAATATTCGGCCAGGTTCCACTCTTGGGACTTGTAGAGGCGGGAATACCGACACAGGTTGACCAGGACAACTCAGAGTCACTTAGTATCGACGAGTATCTGACAGGTGACAGGAAAAGTTCTCAGTACTTACTTGAGGTAAAAGGAGACTCTATGATAGATGAGGGGATTCACGAAGGCGATTTAGTTCTAGTTGAGATAAGAGGTGATCCAAAGGACGGAGACATTGTGATAGCAGAGATAGATGGTGGTTGGACGATGAAGTATTTCAAGAAAAAAGGAGCTCTGATATATCTCAGACCTGCGAACAAAAACTATGCACCGCTTTATCCCGCGTATGATTTGAAGATTGCTGCAATAGTTCGCGGAGTAATCCGAAAATATTAGTTAACTTTCAAATTTGGCCAATCTCATCGTCTAAAATCCAAAGTTTTTCCTCACCTGCACACTCAGGCAGGCTCGGATTCAACTTCAGATTTTATACGCGACCTTGTCTCAAATTATAAAGTTAGACGGGGGGGGTAAACTTACGAAAGTTCAAAAATGTTATGATAGTGATATGAATAAAAAGATTTCATATCCTGTTGTGGGAGCTCTACTAGTTTTGGTTTTAATTTCCTTCTTTGGGGGTGATAAAGATATAAAAAATGCCTCGTCTCTCGGCGTTGATTTAATAGCTTTTGGGGATAGTCTTATTGTTGGTGATGGCGCCTCAACGGATAATGATTTTATTTCGCTTTTGTCCAAGAAGATTGGAAAACCAATAATAAATCTTGGAGTATCGGGCAATACAACCCAAGATGGACTGGCTCGAATAGAGGACTTGGACAAATATAATCCCAAAGTAGTAATTCTTCTTCTGGGAGGTAATGATTATCTAAATAAGGTCTCTATTAATGAAACATTTAGTAATCTAGAAAAAATTATAAAAAATATTCAAAGTAGAGGGGCTATAGTTTTACTTCTGGGTATTCGGGGAGGATTGTTTAATGATAAATTTGATTCAAGATTTGAAGAATTGAGTGAGAAATACAATACAGCATTTGTTCCGAATGTTTTAGACGGTTTATTCGCAAATAATAAATATATGTCTGATACAATCCACCCAAATGACGCAGGTTATGAAATAATAGAGTCCCGCGTATATCCAGTTTTATCTAATCTTTTAAAATAATTATGAAACTAACAAAATTTGAACAATCAGGGTTTATATTAGAAACAGAGAGTGGGTTTAGACTTGCTTTTGACATAGGAAACAAAACACCAACCGAAAAACTAGAAGGCATCAAGGTCGATGCGATCCTTGTCTCGCATATTCACGGAGACCACTTTCATATGGAAAATATTAAGAAACTAAGTCCTCAAATAGTTTATTTAAATAAAGAATGTATCGAAGTAGAGGGAGAGGATGATTCAGCGCTTAAAATAGTTCAGATTGAATCTGACAATGACATATTCTTGTCTACTAACTTCACAGTGAAAACCTTTAACGTGGACCACGGGCCAAATATTTCTGCGCCAATAGCAGAGAATTTTGGTTTTCTATTTAATGTTGATGGAAAAACTATTTATTTTGCTGGTGATATGTTTTATGCTTCTGGTATAGGCATAACTGACTTGGAGGTAGATTATCTATTGTTACCTGTTGGAGGATTTTATACGTTTGGTCCTAACGAGGCGTTTGATTTTGCGAAGAAATTCAGGAAAATTGGAAAGATTATTACAATGCATTATGACAAAAATCCTGAAACACGCGACCAATTTTTAGCTCTAGCCAAAGATGTGTTTGAGGTAATATAAAATAGAATGAGTAAAATTATACAGATTTATTTTAAAAGAATATTGGAACTTGGAAGTAAATAGATATGAAAGAGCCCAAGGGATTAGCCTTGGGCTTTAGAGCGGGTGGTCGAAGTCCACTCGAATGGGTTTTCTCAATGACAGAAAACTTAGCAGGTGAATTACTTAACTTCTTCTTCGGGAGTCAGTCGCGACATGTTGTCTGGGCATGCCAGAAGTTTCAAGGCTTCGCGCTCCGTCTCTCCGTAACTACGGACGAATTTTACTTCGCCGCTTGAAGCAGTCAGTTTGCCCCTTCCGAGGAAACGCCACCGCGGATGGATGGAGTTGGTGTTCTCTCGAATTGAAATCCCTGAGAGAAATTGGTTGTCGGATGTCATTGGCACGAATTGGTCTCCATTCTTTCCATATATAACGATATTATGAGCAAGCAACTAAGTCAATTAAAAAGACCCTAGGATGGCGTAACTCAAGTCAAATTGACCGTGAACAGTATGTGGATAACTCCATTGACTTAGTTGTTGACAAGATATACCTATTTCCAGTATACTCTTACTTGACTTCATACGATTGTGTTTTGGCAAATGCGAAGGCAACATTAGGTTAATAGTTTCTCGAACTATTTTGCATTTCAATCGCTAATAAAAACTAACAGAAAATAGAGGCTCTTTGGGGAAAGGGTCTTATTTTCGTCTGTTATTTTAAAAAACAACAAAATCAATTCATCTGCGTTGTTGCAGTTCAATTTTGTTCGCTCACCTTATATCGAATAAGGCTCGCTCACAAAATCTTCTGCGCCTAGCATCTGAACTAATTTTATTGTTTTTTAGGTTTTAGTATGAGGATAGTTTTATTTAATAAAAAAGTACAAAATTATATATGCAAAATTTATCTACTGCTACAACAGCACGTCCGCAGAAGTTTTTCAGTCGTTTCAAAAAGCCGTTGCAAGCGACACCAAACTTCGTTGAGCCACAACTCAACTCTTTCAAAGAACTTACCGAAAAGGGTTTGAAAGAAGTATTTGATGAGTTTTCTTCAATAAAAGATTTCTCTGAAAAGAAGTTTACTCTTGATTTCACTGGTTTTGAGTTGTCACAACCAAAACATGATGAATACTATGCAAAGGACAATAAACTCTCCTACGAAGCCCCTCTTAAAGTTAAGGTAAGGCTAAAGAACCACATTTTAGGCACAGAAAAAGAGCAAGAAATTTTCATGGCGGATTTCCCTCTTATGACCTCTCATGGAACATTTATTATTTCAGGAATTGAGAGAGTGATCGTACCTCAGCTAGCTAGGTCATACGGAATATTCTTTACAGCTTCAGAAGTTAAAGGACGAAAACTATTCGGTGCAAAAATCATACCATCTCGAGGAGCATGGGTAGAAATTGAGTCAGATGCAGAAGGAATGATCTACGTGCGTATAGATAGAAAGCGAAAGTTTCCAGGAACAACCCTTCTCCGAGTTTTGGGTGCCAAGGATGATGCTTCTATTAAGAAATTATTTGTAGGTGATGAATTTGCGAGCCAAGCAATTGAAAAGACTCTACTAAAGGATAAAGATAAGACTGTAGAAGAGGCATATATAGACATCCACAAGAGGCTCCGTGACGGTGACTTGGCTACAGCAGACAACGCAAAAGAGTTCGTTAACTCTATTTTTGACGGAGAGCGATACGACCTTTCACCAGTTGGACGACATATGTTCAACAAGAGATTCGGAAAGCCGATGACAGAGAAGGAACTAAAACGAAAGACTATATCAATAGAAGATGTTGTTTCAATAATTTCAAACATTGCATTACTAAACAACACACCACATGCAGTTGAGGATGACATCGACCACTTGGGAACAAGACGAGTTCGATTTGTCGGAGAATTGTTTCAACAAAAAATTCGAACAGGTATGGCGCAGATAAAAAGAAACATTCAAAACAGAATGTCGACCATCGATACAGATGTAACTCTCCCCGTGCAATTTATTTCTCCAAAGCCATTACAGGCGAGAATCAAAGAGTTTTTTACTACAAACCAACTCTCACACTTCATGGAGCAATTCAATCCATTGAACGAGATGGAACACCTTCGAACTGTTTCAGCTCTTGGACCAGGAGGTTTGAACAGAACTCGAGCAGGATTCGAAGTTCGAGACGTTCACACTTCTCATTATGGACGACTTTGTCCAATCCACACACCAGAAGGTCCGAACATCGGATTGGTTCTTCGACTTGCCATTTATGCAAGAATTAATAGTTTCGGAATGATTGAGACTCCTTATGTAAAAGTAAAAAATGGTAAGGTCACTTCTGAGATACAGTATATGAATGCATCTGAGGAAGAAGGATTTGCTATTGCTCACGCTGCTACTTCAGTGGATAGCGACGGAAAAATATTAGTTGACGATGTGGAGGTTAGAATCGAGGGAGAGCCTCACACAATTTCAAAAGATAAGGTGGATTATATGGATGTGGCAACATTTCAGGCATTTTCTATTGCGACATCTATGATTCCATTTCTAAACCACGACAAAGCTGACCGAGCTTTGATGGCATCGAACATGCAGAAGCAAGCTACACCTTGTATTGTGCCAGAAGCACCTTTGGTAGCAACAGGAATGGAGAAAGATGCGTTGAAAGACACAGGAAGACTCGTGATTGCTCTAGAAGATGGAGTGGTTATGCACGCTGATGGATTAAAAGTGACAGTTAAAAATAGTAAGGGTAAAGAAAAGGAGCACAAACTAGTAAGATTTTCTCGAACAAACGGATTCACAGCCTTCCACCAAAGACCAGCAGTAAACGTAGGAGACAAAGTAAAGAAGGGTGACCTACTAGCAGACACATCAGCATCAGAAAACGGACAATCTGCAATCGGCCAAAATATGCTCGTGGCTTTTATGTCATGGAGTGGATCTAACTATGAAGACGCTATTATTATTTCAGAAAAAGTGGTAAAGGATAGCAAATTCACGTCTATTCATATTGAAGAATTCGTTGTGAATGTCCGAGACACAAAACTTGGTCCAGAAGTTACTACCTGCGACATTCCTAATGTTGGAGAAAGTAAACTAAAGAACCTTGCAGAAGACGGTATTGTTCAAGTTGGAGCAGAAGTTCGACCAGGAGACATCCTAGTTGGAAAAATTACTCCAAAGGGTGAGACACAACTTACTCCAGAAGAAAGACTCCTTCGATCACTATTCGGTGAAAAGGCTCACGATGTAAAAGATACATCAAAGAGAATGGAAGGAGGAAAAAGAGGAAGAGTTATTAAAGTTCAAATATTCTCAAGAGAAAAGGGGGACAAACTTGATTCAGGAATTATCAAGAGAATTCATATAGAAGTAGCGCAACTTCGAAACGTTTCAGTGGGAGATAAACTTGCTGGACGACACGGAAACAAAGGAGTTATTTCAAGAATCCTTCCTGAGGAAGATATGCCATACATGGTAGACGGAACACCTATCGATGTGATTCTTACTCCGCTCGGGGTGCCATCACGTATGAACCTTGGACAGATTTTGGAATTACACCTAGGTCTTGCAGCACACACTCTTGGCTACCAAGCAATTGTTCCTCCATTCGCAGGTGCAACTGGAGATGAAATCAAAGAAGAGCTTGTGAAGGCAGGATTCAAGGAAACAGGAAAGATGAAACTATTTGACGGAAGATCAGGAGAGGCATTTGAGCAAGAGATTGCCGTTGGTTATATGTATATCTTGAAACTTCACCACATGGTTGAGGACAAGATTCACATGAGATCTATTGGGCCATACTCTCTAATTACACAACAACCACTTGGAGGAAAAGCTCAGAACGGAGGACAGAGATTTGGAGAAATGGAAGTGTGGGCATTACTTGGTCACGGAGCAGCACATACATTGCAGGAAATTTTGACAATAAAGTCAGATGACATTGTAGGTAGATCAGCAGCATTCGACGCTATTGTGAAAGGCTTGCCTATCACACAGCTCAATACTCCTGCATCGTTTAATGTTCTTCTAAACAATTTGAGAGGTCTTGCATTGGATGTTCAAATCAAAAGAGGGTCGAAAGAAATAAACAGTGAAAAAATGACATAAAGATACGAATATACGAATGAACCAATGATACGAATGGCTACGAATAAGACAAAGCCTCGGGAATTCATTCGGAAACATTCGTAATTTCGGAAATTATTCGCATATTCGTATAAAACACTATGAAAAAAAGAATAACAACAGATTCAAACGATTTCGAAACAATAGCGCTGAAAATCGCATCTCCTGAGAGAATCAAGGAATGGTCATTCGGCGAGGTTACAAAGCCAGAAACTATTAACTACAGAACTCAAAGAAGTGAAAAGTCAGGTTTGTTTGATGAAAAGATCTTCGGCCCAGATAAAGACTACGAATGTTACTGTGGAAAATATCGAGGTATTCGATACAAGGGAATAGTTTGTGAAAAATGTGGAGTGGAAATCACTCGATCAATTGTTCGACGAGAGAGAATGGGTCACATTGAACTTGCGACTGTGGTTTCTCACATCTGGTTTTTGAAATCAATGCCAAGTCGAATCAGTTCTGTATTAGGTATTCCAGTATCTGACATCGAAAAAGTCATCTACTTTGCAGGCTACATCATCACAAAGGTTTCAGAAGAAGACAGAACACGATACCTGAAAGATTTAGATTCAGAATACAAAGCAAAGGTGAAGTCTCTTCAAGATGAGAAAACAAAAGAAGCTGTGAAAGAAATGCTTCTAACTGCCAAGAGAGATATCGAGTCTATACAAGAAGGACGTGTTTTGGACGAGGTTGAGTACTATAACTTCGGAATGAAATATGGAACTATGTTTGAAGCATCAATCGGTGCTGAGGCAATTTACAATATTTTCAAAAGAATTGACCTGCCAAAGCTTTTGGAGCAACTTAAACAAGAACTAGAAAAGGCAAGCAGTCTAGAAGTTGTAAAAGTGAATAAAAGAATTAGTGTTATTTCTGCAATGATTATCTCAAATATTCGCCCAGAGTGGATGTTCCTACTTAATATTCCAGTTATACCTCCGGCCCTTCGACCTATGGTACCACTTGATGGAGGAAGATACGCAACCTCTGATGTTAACGACCTATACCGAAGAGTTATCAACCGAAACAATCGCTTAAAGAAGTTGAAGGAGATTCACGCTCCTGATGTTATTTTGCGAAACGAAAAAAGAATTCTACAAGAAGCTGTGGATGCTCTAATAGACAACTCTATTCGACACGGATCAGCATCGGGCGCGGTCAATCAGTCTCAGCGAAGACCTTTGAAATCTCTTGCAGATAACCTGAAGGGCAAGAGAGGAATCTTCCGACAGAACCTACTTGGAAAGCGTGTGGACTACTCAGGACGATCAGTGATCGTTGTGGGACCAGACTTGAAACTCAGTCAGTGTGGATTGCCAAAGCACATGGCACTGGAATTGTTTAAACCTTTCGTTATTTCACAACTCTTACAGAAAGAATTGGCATACAATATCCGAGGAGCTTCAAAACTTATCGAAGACGGTATTCCAGAAGTATGGGCAATCCTTGAAGACGTAATTCGAGACAGATTCGTCCTACTAAACCGTGCTCCTACTCTACATAGACTAGGCATCCAAGCTTTCCAGCCTATTCTAATTGAAGGCAACGCTATTCAAGTTCATCCACTAGTTTGTTTTGCTTTTAACGCGGACTTCGATGGTGACCAAATGGCTGTTCACGTACCGCTTTCTGATGAAGCTCAGTTGGAAGCTAAAGAAATCATGGCATCGGATAAGAACATTTTGAAACCGGGATCAGGAGACCCTACTGTTTCTGCAAAAATGCTTGATATTGTTTTGGGTTGTTATTGGATGACTAAGGAGATTGTTGGTGAAAAAGGTGAAGGAAAGTTTTTTGCCACTCCAAACTCTGCAATCATGGCATATGACCTAGGCGCAGTTTCATTTAGAACAAAAATAAAAGTTTTGGCACCTGTTTCAGCTAAGTATAAGCAGTTTGATGGAAAAATCTTCGACACAACTGTTGGAAGGCTACTTTTCAATTCTGTTTTACCTAACGATTATCCTTTCATAAATAATGAGGTTGATAGAAAGAAGATTTCAGTATTTATTGACGACGTTGCTGATAAATATGGAATAGAGAATACTCCAGTTATTATTGATAAGATAAAAACTTTTGGATTCAAATATGCCACACACTCTGGTATTACGTGGGGTATTGATGATGTTATTACACCTGAAGGAAGAACAGATATTGTTAATAAAGCAAAGGTAAAAGCAGAACGAGTGGTCAATAACTTCCACAACGGTCTACTTTCGAAGCAAGAAAGAATCAGAATGATTACAGAGATTTGGCACGGAGCAAAAGCTGAAGTTGAAAAACTTATTCCAGCCACTCTTCCAAAGAACGGATCCGTTGCTGACATTATACTTTCTGGAGCTAGAGGATCTATGGCAAACGTGACACAAATGGCGGGTATGATGGGACTTATCGCAAACAACGCAGGAGAGACTATTGAATTCCCAATTCTATCTTGTTCAAAAGAAGGTCTAACACCTCTTGAGTATTTCATTATTACTCACGGTTCACGAAAGGGTCTTACTGACACCGCTCTCAACACAGCGAAGGCAGGATACCTAACTCGAAAGCTTTTCGTTGTAGCACAAGACACAATTATTACGGAAGAAGATTGTGGAACAAAAGAAGGAATTGTAATCGACAAAAATGGCTCATCAGGAATGGAAGTTTCTATCGTGAAGCACGCAAAAGGCCGATTCCTATCGCAAGATGTAGTAAAGGCTGATGGAACAGTGATGTTCAAAAAAGAACACTATCTTTCAAAAGCAGATGCTCAAGCAGTTGAAGCTTCAGGAGTTACAAAAGTTTTTGTGCGATCGCCACTCTCATGTAAAACACTCAATGGTATTTGTATTAAGTGCTACGGAGCAGACCTAGGTAAAAACAAAGTAGTAGAATTAGGTGAAGCAGTTGGAACAGTTGCAGGACAAGCGATTGGTGAACCTGGAACACAATTAACCATGAACACTAAACACGCGACTGGAGCTTCTATTTCTGGAGACATTGTTCAAGGTCTTCCGCGTGTTGAAGAGTTGTTTGAGAAGAGAAAGCCAAAGAATCCGAGCATCATTTCTTCAGTTTCTGGAATGATTACAGAGATTAGGGTTACTGACAAGGAAAAAGTTATTGTTATCACTCCAAACCTAGAAGATAGAACAAAAACAAAGGACCAAATCGAGTATTCAGTTTCTTTCAACAGAACTGTGTGGGTAAGAGCTGGGGATGAGGTAAAGAAGGGAGATATGCTAACTGACGGATCAGCCGACATTGATGAACTATACAAATATGCTGGAAGAGAGAAAACTATTGATTATATTATTTCTGAAATAAACAAACCTTACGAACTTCAAGGAGAAACAGTGTCACGAAAGCACATCGAAACAATCGTACGACAAATGTTTGCTCGAAAGAGAGTGAAGACTGCAGGTGACTCAGTATTCCTAGCCGGAGACGTTGTCGAGACAGCATTCCTACTCGAAGAGAACGCAAGATTGAAAGCAGAAGGACTTGATGAAGCGAAAGCAGAAGGAGTTGTGATGGGTATTACAGACGTATCACTTTCAAGAAAGAGCTTCCTTGCAGCTGCATCATTCCAACACACAACCAGAATGCTTATCTCTAGCTCAATCCGAGGCAACGCAGACGAACTGTCAGGACTTATGGAGAACGTTATTCTTGGAAGACTTATTCCAGCGGGAACAGGATTCAAGGGAAGCAGAAAGGCGGCGATGATTGCGGAGATGAGAGCGAACAGACCAGTAGTTTACGAAGAAAGAAGTAGATTTCAGTAGAAATCTAAATTTTCAATTTTCAATTTAGAATTTTCATTGAATTTTCAATGAATCAATTTTAAAAATTGAAAATTAGGACATTTGTAATTGATTGGAAATTGTAAATTAA
Organism: Candidatus Zambryskiibacteriota bacterium; assembly: GCA_009694965.1. Taxonomy (GTDB): domain Bacteria; phylum Patescibacteriota; class Minisyncoccia; order Phycocordibacterales; family DATDWN01; genus C7867-006. Next base: position 23,090 of record SIBV01000002.1, on the reverse strand, counting down.
AAATTTAAAATTATCACAAATCATGTCCTCATCTGTTGACCAAATAAAATCAAAAATAGATATTGTTAGCCTGGTTTCATCTTATATAAAGTTGGAAAAGGCAGGAACAAACTTTAAAGGTCGGTGTCCTTTTCATAATGAGAAGACGCCATCCTTTTTCGTGTCACCTGATAGAGGTAGTTATTATTGTTTTGGATGCCATGCCAAGGGGGATATATTTTCTTTTGTTCAAGAGTTTGAAGGACTGGATTTCATTGGTTCACTCAAAGTTCTCGCAGATAAGGCAGGGGTTTCGCTGGATCAATACGACAAAGGTGAAAAATCAGAGAAGCAAGCCTTGCATCAAGTTTTGGAACAAGCAGTTTTCTTCTACGAGAAAAACATGTCTGAAAATAAGGACGCATTGAAATACTTAGAAAGTCGCGGACTAAAAGCAGAAACTATAAAAGATTTTAGAATAGGATTAGCCCCTGCTGAATGGAGAGAATTATACCAATACTTACTAGATAGAGGCGTTACAGAAAAAAATATGCTTGCAGTTGGTCTCATAAAAAGAAAGGAAGGTACGGATTCTTTTTATGACACTTTCCGTGGACGTATCATGTTTCCAATAAACGACTCTACTGGAAGAGTGGTTGGTTTTTCAGGAAGAATACTTATTCCAGACGATAAGTCTCCCAAGTATCTCAATAGTCCAGAAACAGTTCTATTTAATAAATCCGATATTCTTTTTGGCTTAGATAAGGCAAAAAATGGAATAAGAATAAAAGATTATTCAATTCTCGTAGAAGGGCAGATGGACCTAGTAATGCTTCACCAAGTAGGCATAGAAAACACAGTGGCTTCTTCTGGTACAGCACTTACGGAAAACCATCTTGTAAAACTTCGCAGACTTTCGAACCGCATTATCATGGCTTATGACGGTGATTCTGCGGGATTCACAGCATCAAACAGAAGTGCACAGATTGCTCTAGCCCTCGGAATGGACTTGAAGATTGCGCAGATGCCAGAAGGGAAAGACCCTGCGGATTTGGCGCGGGAGGATTTGGAAAAATTGAAGGAGTCTCTACGCGGGTCAAAACACATTATAGATTTCTATACAGACTCACTACTACTCCGTTCCATTCCGTCTCGTGAGTTGGGACAAGAAATTAAAAAAAACGTATTGCCTTACATTGCGATACTTACAAGTCAGATAGAAAAATCTCACTTTATAAAAAGCATTGCACAGAAGGCTTTTATAAAAGAAGATGCCTTATGGGATGACCTACAAAGAGTAGAGACTGGCTTCTCGAGTCCACCCCTTCGCGCCGAGGAGTCACCTGGGTTAAAAAGGGTAGAGTCGATTGAGAGGAAAGTGATGGGAGTAATAATGTGGCAGAGGGGAAAGAAGGATAAAGACCCCAATATAAATATAAGTGAGATAGAGGAAAAAGCCAAAGAAATTTTCAAAGAAAGAATGCAGGAGTTAGAAAGTTATTTTGAAAAGGAAAAGGACTTGTTAATGTTTGAGATAGAGAGTTACTACAGTAACAAAACAGATTTAAGTAAAGACATAAACTACTTACTTCTAGGGCTAGAAGAGGAGTATCTTAAAAAAGAATTCTCAGTTTCGATGGTCAATCTTCAGAAGGCAGAACAATCAAAAAGTACAGACGAGATAGCCAAGTATTTAGAAGAGTGCCAAAGAATCTCTCAACAAATTAACAAAATTAAAAACTCATATGAAAAATAAGAAATACAAAGCAAAAAGCAAAACAAAGGCGATAAAGATCACAAAGCTTAAAAAGGTTATGAAAAAAGCGCCTCATAAACCTGTAAGGCGTAAGCTACGAAAGCTGAAGAAATTTGTGATGCCAAAAATTCGGACAAAGAAAAAGAACAAATCTTCTCTTGCTATGAGAGCAGAAAAAACTGTGTCAAAGAGGAACGCACCAGTTTTGAAAAGAGCAGACAAACAAGAGCAAGGTATGGCGAAGCTTCTGTTCAAAGGTAAGGAGCGTGGATACGTAACTTATGATGAGATTTTGAAAGAGTTTCCTACGGTTGAGGAAGATATTATATTCTTGGATGAACTTTACGAGAAACTATCTGGAAGTGGAGTTGATATTCTAGAAGGAGGAGGCTTGCTTGAAACTCCAAATACTGATGATTTGGTTGCAAAGAAATATACCTATGGAAAATCAAGTGAGTCTTCTTACGACTCAATTCAGATGTATTTAAAAGAAATCGGACAATACCAACTTATTTCTGGGGCAATGGAAAAAGAGTTAGCAAAGAGAATAGAAGCAGGGGATGTTGAAGCGAAAAATCTTCTTGCTCGTGCAAACCTCAGACTCGTTGTGTCTATCGCGAAGAAATATGCCAATAGGTCAGCAGACCTGACTCTTCTCGATCTTATTCAGGAAGGAAACCTTGGACTCTTTAAGGCTGTTGATAAGTTTGATTGGACCAAGGGTTACAAGTTCTCAACCTATGCGACTTGGTGGATCAGGCAAGCGATTACAAGAGCTCTGGCAGACCAGTCTAGAACTATTCGTGTTCCGGTGCATATGGTGGAAACTATTGCGAAGTATAAACAAGTTGTGCGACGACTTTCACAAGACTTAGGAAGAGATCCACTTCCAGAAGAGATTGCGACAGAAATGAATCTCGCAGTTGAGAAGATTTATACTATAGAAAAGATAGACCAAAGTACTTTGTCTCTTGAAACGCCGATTGGTGAAGAAGGGGATGATAGTAAGTCAAAACTCGGAGACTTCCTCGCTGACGACAAGATTCTATCTCCAGAACAAGAGGCATCCAGAAGAATTATTTCTGATCAAGTAAAAGAAATTCTAAACGATCTTCCAGAAAAAGAGAGAAGGATTTTGGAACTTCGACACGGACTTGTGGACGGAGTGACACATACACTAGAAGAAGTAGGAAAGGAGTTTGGAGTGACTCGTGAACGTATCCGACAGATTGAGGCCAAAGCTCACGAAAAGATACGTCAACACGATAAGATAAACCGTTTAAGGAATTACTACTAATTTTTAAAACTCTTTTTCGGCATATCATTTTTAGAGTACGCGATTTTTCTGGTGAAAAATCTCTCAAATCCTCGCCCGTCGGCTGCGGGGCCTCTAAAAATAATATGCGCTCAACAAGTTTTAAAACCATCAAAAAACCTCTCAACTGAGAGGTTTTTTGATGGTTGACAAATAGGCATTTTTCGTGCTATAGTAAAAAACGGAGGATTCGAACCGTGAAAAAGGTATTGTGTGTTTGCTTCGGCAACACCTGTCGTTCGCCCATGATGCAGGCCATCCTGCAGAACGAGTTGGATAAACTCGGAATGGGAGATGTCTGCGTCGAAAGTGCGGGCACAAACAAAGGCTCCGAAGGCAACGAGATAAACGTGGACTCGGCCAAGGAACTTGCACTGCGTGGGCTGCATGTGGATGGACACAAGAGCCGTCACATTGGGTCAGTCGGGCCAGTCGAACTGTTCGACATCATTCTGTGTGCAGGTGAAGAGCAGGCTGAGCAAATCCGCAACGCGTACCCGGTAATGCGCTTTCGGGTGCGAGTAGTTAACGCGAAGGGGGACGGTGTTCCCAATCCGTGGCAGCTCGGCCCAGCTGCGTACACGGCTTGCGCGGCGCTCGTCGAGTTCCACATGCGAGAAATCGCTACAGAACTCAAGACCAAGTGGTAGGGAACTCAGTTCTTCTACCCGTTTTGGGCTAATGCTTCGTTTGTGTAGAGCGGGATTCATCCCGCTCTACTATCCGGAGTTTTTTCTCACCAAAATTTTAAACATTGTGATACTATTTAGTGGGAAGTTAACTCTGGGGGGTGAATGGAGAAACATTGTCCGTATTGTGGTGGTGTAAATATCGGCATGCTAGGCAATTACAATCACTGCCTGGAATGCTACAGACTGCTTGAGGAAATTGGGCCAGACGGGAAGCCGATCGACGAAACACCGAAGCCTCTAGATGAGCCAGAGGCTTGAGCAAGTTTTGTGTGAGTGGAGTCTATGTTGGACTCCACCGCACGAGGCGTGTCCAGTAGTGAGTGAACCGTGTACTGAGTAATCTCTAGTACTGCGGTAGGCTCTACTATCTGGGCTTTTTTTGTCTTAATCCAAACACTAAACCTAGCATAGTGTCGTTGTTGCGATTATTTTACTACAATATACTGTAGTAAATTTAAGTTTAATCTAAGTGATTAGTGAGTAGTTGTGACACAAAAAAACAACGATGCTAGAATTGGTGTGCGGATAAAAATAAGGTATTCTATATGTATGTCGAACGACCTAGTTTTTAAGGAAAAATATAAAAATCTCAACAAGGCTCAGAAACTTGCAGTTGATACTATTGAAGGGCCAGTCTTAGTTATTGCTGGTCCTGGAACAGGTAAAACTACTATTTTGACACTGCGTATTGCAGAGATTTTACAAAAGACTGACACACCTGCTCATGGAATCTTAGCGATAACTTATACCGATGCAGGTGTACGTGCAATTAGAACAAAACTACGGGAAATTATTGGTAATCGTGCACACGATGTTTACATTCACACCTTTCACAGTTTTGCTTCGGCAATGATGTCAGAGTATCCTGACCATTTCATTAGAATTGGTGATTTTAAACAAATGACTGATGTTGATGCTGAGTCATTAGTCCGAAATATCATTGCTGACCCAACATTTCTTGCGCTCCGTCCACTTGGCAGACCTGATACTTATATTTTGTCTATCATTAAAACTATTTCTGATGCCAAGAAGGATGCAATTACACCTCTGAGTGTTCGTGAATTTGCTAAACAAGAAATTGAGAATATAAAAAGTGATGAGTCTAGTATTTCAACTAGAGGGGCCTCAAAGGGCAATTTAAAAGCAGAGGCGATAGATAAAATTGAGAAATTAGAAAAAACTTTACTCTTCGCTCTTGTTTATGAAAAGTATGAGGAAGAAAAACAGATGAAGAAACTGAAGGATTATGACGACCTAATTATTGAGCTTTTGGTTACCATGAGACAAAATGAACTGTTGCTTCGTTTAATACAGGAAAGATTTTTGTATTTGTTGGTTGACGAGCATCAAGACACAAATGATTCTCAAAACTTTATCATCAGTCTCATTGCAGAGTTTTTTGATACTCCCAATATCTTTATCGTGGGAGATGAAAAGCAGGCGATTTATAGGTTTCAAGGCGCATCAGTAGAGAACTTTTTGAAACTACGTAAACGCTGGCCGTCTATGAAACTGATTAGTTTGGATACGAACTATCGTTCACACCAGTCAATCTTAGACGCCAGTTTCCAAATGATTGAAAACAATTATGAGGGAGAGGAATATGTAGACCTCAGAGTGAAGCTTAAATCTGGAACAAAAAGCGCTTCACGTCCGTTAGATATTGTTTTTGGAGAAAATACTCCAGCTATAGAGGAGTATTTGGTCAAGAAATTAAAGGAGATAACTGAAAGTGAACCAGAGGCCACAGTGGCGATAATTACAAGACGAAATAGGGAATTGGAAAGAGTTTTGAGGTTGCTTGAATCACAAAATATTCCAGTTTCATCTGAGCGTAGTCTTGATATCTTTCATCATCCGATTGGTGTGGCATTTTTTGATTTGATTGAATATATCTGTGACCCTTCAAAAACTGACTATTTGGCAAAGACTTTAGTGGTTGGTATGTGGGGTACAACTTTTGAGCAATCAGTTGAACTTATCCGCTCTATCAGGTCAGGAGTTTCAAGTATTGAGACTATCTTGCCAGCCATTAAAAATATAAGAGATAGGATGCTTAGGGATGGGGCATTGGGAGGGATTATTCATTGTGCTGAAGAATCAGGCTTCGTTAGTCTAGTTTCCAGAGATCCGTCTTTTGTTCATGTTTGGAAGGGTATAGTGACCCTGGCTGAGTCTTTGGTTCGTGATAGTAACATTCTTAACCCCACTGAACTCATGGAGGCTATGCTCAAATATAAGCAGTCTGCTGAGTCTAAAACGGTAAAAGTATCAGTGGGAGCACCAGATTTTCCTATTAAAGCCATGACGGCACATGGTTCAAAAGGTCTTGAGTTTGACTATGTCTTTACTCCATACGCAAACGAGGAATCTTGGGTTGGAAAGTCTAGAGGTTCATCCTTTGTTTTATCCACTACAAAATCTGACGACCATAATGTTAAGGATATGAGGAGGCTTTTTTATGTGGCGATAACAAGAGCACGTAAACATGCAACCATACTTTATTCTGCTGAGGAATCTGATGGGAAGACGCTCTCTCAACTACGTTTTGTGAATGAGCTACCAGAAGAACATATTGTGGAGACTCGACTCGGAAGAGCTAGTGTTTCCTTGAAGGACTTGAAAAACACTGAATACACAGAAAGTGGAGCAGAAAGGCTCTTAGTGAGTGAAGCAAAAAACGTTTTATTGAAAACTGGTTTATCAGTGACGGCTTTGAATCACTTTCTAGAATGCCCAAGTAAGTTTTTGTATGAAAGTATTTTGAAAATGCCACAAGCGCCATCTTTGTTTTCTGAAAAGGGCAGTGCGATGCATGAAGCTATGTCTCGGATTTGGGTTGAAAAGGACCACTCAGCTCAAAATATTGAAAAAGTGATTATCTCTGTTACAAGTGCTTACATAGACAAATCACTACTATCTCAAAATGATAAAATGTTATTGAAAAATGAATTAGTTGAAAGTGCTAAGCCAATCTCAAACGCGTTGGAGTCGCACTTTAATACTTCGGGAATAATCTCAACAGAGAGGTGGTTTGAGACACCTTTTGACACAGAATATGAAGGCAAGAATTTGATAATCCCAATCCACGGTAAACTTGATGCTGTGATTGATGATGGAGAAGTAGTTTCGGTATTTGATTACAAAACCAAGCAGGGAATGACTGTTGAAAAAATAAAAGGTTTAAACAAGAGTGGTGAACGTAATTATTTCCGCCAGCTCATCTTTTACAAAATGCTTCTTGCTGGTAGGTCAGAGTGGAAGATGAAGTCAATAAATACCTCATTAGTTTTCATTTCTCCAGATGAAAAGGGTAGATGCCCTATTGTTACTATTCCAGTTGCACATGAGGATATAGAGCAAACAAAAAAGGAAATTCAATCTCTCATAGATAGTGTTTGGAGTGTAAAAATCACCACGGATTACTGTGGTGATTTAAACTGCCGATACTGTGGTTATAAAAGATTACTGAAGTAGTGCATCGATGATACTTTTCACTGACTCATATGGCTGTGCCCCTTGAATTTGAGTCTTTGTTCCGTCCTTTGAGACGATAATTGAGTTTGGTGTTCCTCTTCCACCTGCTTTTATGGCATCTTGGTAGTGAGCTTCAATTTTATCTGCATATTTTCCAGATGATAGGCAAGAGTTGAAAGCTTGAACATCTAGACCTACTGACTTTGCCATTTTTGGTAGTTCTGCAGGATCCAAAGAGTCGTTTGAGTTGGTTGTTGCGTAAAGTAGATTCGTATATTCCCAGAATTTAGCTGATCCACCTAATTCAGTAGCGCATTCTATTGCTTCTGCTTCCTTGCGTGCTTTTTTGTGTAGCTGATCAATAGGGAAGTGTCTGTAAACCCATGCCACTTTTCCATTCTTTCCATAGTCACTCATGACTCTTTGCATTGTTTTGTGAAATACCTTGCAGAATGGACACTCAGTATCTGAATATTCAACTATGATTAGGTCAGAATCTGGATTACCAAGTATATGATCATCATTTGAAACAGGTCTTAATTCTTCAACTGTATTCTGAGCAACAGGTGTTGGGCTAACAACTTGTTGTGAATTCTTTGTATTTGAGTAATACAGTGCCCCAGCTATTAGAGCTCCTGATATTACGATTGCGATTGGTACTGATAACTTCTCAATTGTCATTGTATGTATGGATTACTGATATGCTACAATTTTACTACATGAACATCATTTCAGCAATTATCCTAGGGTTTATCGAAGGAGCAACTGAATTCATACCTGTCTCTTCAACTGGGCACCTCATAATAGCTCGCAAATTCTTAGGTTTGCAACTTGAAGGCTTAGCCTTTGATGCGGTGTTACAACTTTCAGCCTCTTTTGCAGTTATAGTTTATTTTAGAAAGGATATTTATAATTTAATCCTAAGTTTTTTCAAATGGATTACAAGACAGAAGATAGAAAAGGCGGAAAAAATATTATTTTTGGCAATTATTTTTGGTACTATACCAGCTATTGTGATCGGCTTGCTACTAGAGACCAAAATGGAAACTATTTTTAGAAATACTGATCTTGTAGCAGGAGCTTTAATTATTGGTAGTGTGCTTTTTTGGATTGCTGAAAAGTTTGCAAAAAATGATAAAGAATTAACTTTGAAGAAGGGGATAGTAATTGGATTTTTTCAATCATTGGCACTAGTTCCTGGAATTTCTAGATCAGGAGCTACTATTTCTGGAGGTTTGCTATTAGGACTTACGCGCGAGATGGCGGTTAGGTTTAGTTTTTTGTTATCACTTCCAATTCTTTTAGGCGCTGGATCTCTGAAAGTATGGGAAGTCAGAAGTGAACTTTTTACAAATGAATTTGGATTAGTGTTATTTATAGGATCCGTCATTTCTTTCGTAACGGCATTATTTGCTATAAATTTTCTTATAAAATACCTCAAAAACCACAATTTAAACGTATTTATATGGTACAGAATAGCCCTGAGCTTAGCCATATTTTTTATATAACTTCCATATTTGGCGAACTTGGATTTCACCACGGGAGTACTTCCATTTTCTAATAGCTTCGCTAAAGAAAATTAGGTCGCATCCAAATTTGAAAGTTCTATGGCTCATGTGTGGCCCTATTGACCCACTTTTTTATTATTTAAAATAATGTAAGTCTTTATCTAAAACTTTTATAATCTGAATGCAGTTTGAGGAGCGAGTGAGTATTGTGACTAAGCTGTATAAATATACTGCGCATGGTGAGAAGTGATGTTATCACTTCGCAAGACCTTGAACGTCTGTAATCAGATGTGAAAGGTATACTGGCCATGTAATGGAACGGAACGAGCGGCAAAAAAATGCGTCAGATTTAAAGGTTTTAGAAAAGACTTTGAGTTTTGATTTCGAAAGTCGGTTCCCAATGTTTCGTATCCAGTTTTATTTCCTTGGTAAAAGGTCCTTCTTTGAAAATAATTTTCTTATTTTTCAGAGAGTATTCATAAACATCTTTCGTAATCTTCACATCGTCCAAACAATATTTACGGATTTTTTCTACTTCACCTTTTCTCCACCAAACTACTGCCTCAAGTCCGTCAGCGATTTTGTTTATTCCAAACGTTCCTTCAGCAATTTTATCTAGCTTCAGCCATTTGCCAGAAGAATTTTTGACCTCTTTGAATAGATCAAGTGAGCGAATGTCTTTCAAATCTCCGAGCCCTGCCTTCTTGTAGTACTTGTTTAAAAGTGGAATATCAAAGTATTCTCCATTAAAAGTAATCATGAGATCTGCTTTTTTAAAAAACGGCCACATTTTATCGAATTCCTCTTGGAGGAAACTGTGATACTTATCAGTTTCGTAGTCGTATACGCCAACTATAGATATGTCCAAGTCAGCAGGATCTCTCGAACCCACATCTTGAAATATGTTTCTGGTTTCTATATCGAATACAATCTTTTTCATAAATAAATATACAAATATACGAATGATGCAAATCTACGAATGGTTACGAATAATTGCAGACACTTCCTCGATTTTTATCTTGCTTTCGACACCAGTTAGCATATTTTTGAGTGGATATATGCCGGAGTTTATTTCATTTTCTCCAACGCAGATAATAAAAGGAATTTTTTGCCTGTCGGCAATTTTTATTTGTTCACCGAGTTTTTTCTGGCTTAAGTCTACGGCGACGTTCACCCCTTTCTCTCTTAGCTTTTTTGCTATTTCGTTCCCTTTACTTCGGAATTCATCCCCCAACAAGCAAATATATAAATCCGTGCTTGGTTTGTATTTAGGAAGTAGCTCGTGCGTTTCCAAGAAGTCCTTCATAGTTACATCTCCTTCGCCGAACCCAACAGCTGGGATTTTCTTTTCGCCAAATAGGGAAGTGAGGTCGTCGTATCTTCCACCACCAAATAGCGATCTGTTATTTTCAGGGCTTAAATCGAAAACTTCAAAGACCATACCAGTATAGTAGTCGAAGCCTCTCATAAGTGTAGGATCGAAAACTATATTTTCTATTCCTGCACTCAAAAGTTCGTCAATAGTTGCAACTAGATCTTTTACATCTGGATTCTCTATGCCAATGTATTCAAGTAGTTTCTCATCTGATTCAAGTAGTGAGATAAAATCTTTTGTTTTGTCGTTAAGGAGTTCTTCCAAGGCAGTTTCGAAACCATCTGGAGACATTTTGGCCTTTTTATCGATTACTTTTGAAGCCTTGTTGGAATTTTCTGGATTTAATCCGAACTTTCCGTACAAAGCATTTACTATCTTTCTGTTATTTATTTTTATAGAGAAGTCTGTATCCTTCGCTCCAAACTTTTTCATAATTTCGTATCCAACAGTTATAATTTCCGTATCAGCAGACCTATTTTCCACTCCAAAAAGATCAACATTTAATTGCCAATGTTCACGAAGCCTACCTCTCTGAGGTTTCTCGTATCGGAAAAGGTTGGGAATAGAATACCAGCGTAGTGGGAAGGCGAGTTCATTTTCTTTGGCGGCTACTAATCGCGCAACCGTTGGAGTCATTTCTGGACGCAGGGTCACTTCTCTATCACCCCTGTCAGTAAAGGTGTATGTTTGTTCATTCACAATCTCTTCACCAGATTTTGCTCGATAGAGTTCTGCGGATTCTAATAGCGAAGCTGAATATTCTACATAACCAAACTTCTCAACCACTTCTTTCCAGGTGTTGAAGATATAGTTTTGAATAAACAAGTCTTCTGGATAGAAGTCGCGGACACCTTTGTAACTTTCGGTCGATAGTTTTGTTTTGTCAGACATATGAGTTATTGTATCAGAATATGAATCAAAATAAAGGCCTGCATTTACTATATAAAAACCTAGGGGAGACGCCAAACGAAAGGATTTTGAGGTTCAAAAAAGATAATCCTGAATATGCAGAGGTATCTATGACCTATGCGGGTAGACTAGACCCAATGGCTGAGGGGCTCCTACTTGTTGTGTCAGGTGACGAGATAAAAGAAAAGCAGAAATATCAGAATTTAAATAAAGCTTATGAAGTTCAGGTGTTGTGGGGATTTGAAACGGATACGCTGGATGTGCTAGGGGTAGTTTCTGAAAATTCTTTCTCAGCACAATTTTTTTGGAGCAATCTATCTAGGCGAGCTCGCCTAGCGAACTTCTCGTCGTTCAAGAAAATAATCAATGGGGTACCATTGTTATTTTCTAAACTTCTGCGAAAGGCTCCAAAAGAACTTGTTGCTTCAACGAATTTTCCAAGTCTAAAATATTTACAAATGGAGCTGGAAGAAGTGAATGGTAAGTTTGAGCAGAAATATCCCGCCTACTCTTCTAAGCCTGTTAATGGTAAACCACTTTTTCAGTGGGCAAGAGAGGGGAGAATAGGGGAAGTTATAATTCCTAGTCATATAGTCGAAATTTATGAGATGAATTTTGTCGCGAGAAGAACAATATCGAAGGAAGAACTATTAGTTAACATAAAATTCAAAATTGAGTCAATGCGAGGAGATTTTCGGCAAAAAGAAATATGGGAGAAGTGGTTAAATGAGTTAACGCAGTTGGATAGTAGCAAGTTTATTATAGATACTTTGAGAATGAGTGTTTCTTCAGGTTTCTATGTGAGGCAATTTGTAAAAGACTTGGCAGAACAACTTGGAACTGTCGCCACCACTTTTCATATAGTTAGAGGCTCAGTAGGGGAATACAGGGTTGCAGACTCTATCAAATAATGATTAGATTAAAAAGGAGAGTATTGATGCATGAAGTCAGATTGTCAGTGATCGCAGAGGATGTTCAGCGAACTAGTAAGCAATTGGGCCTGGGACCGGAGAAACTTGCCGGTAAGGTTGGGGTGAGTTCCAGGTTCCTTCGGAATCTTGGAAAAGATCCAAAGTTCACAAAGCAGTTGAAGTATCTCGCGATGCTTCTGAGCCTTGTGGTGTTTCTCAAGCTTTACCAGCACGAGATGGACATTCGAGCGGTCATGCAAGGTATGACGCAAGTTAGTCGTAAACCGAGCCGTAAAATCGATCGGCGTCAGTTTGGCAGAGTGTTTTCACGACGGGGACGTCGCTAAGACATACTGATTTGAAAAAACTCCTGATACCAACTTGGTATCAGGAGTTTTTCTCAACTTCAACTTATTTAAAATAGAGTAAAATTGCTTTAGATACTAGGTGAGAAATGATATTATCATTTCGCAAGACCTTGAACATTTTAATAAATGCGAAAAGTGTACAGTTCCTGTAAGGAAAGGAAAATTCTATTTCCTCAAAACTTTCTTTCGGAGGCGTACAGACTTTGGAGTAATTTCAATAAATTCATCACCTGACATAATTTCCATAGCTTTTTCGATATCTAATTTAAAGGTTGCTGCTAGGTAAACACTTCCATCCGAGCCAGACGCTCGCATGTTTGTTAACTGCTTACCTTTGGTTGGATTCACATACAGGTCTTCGCCTTTTGAGGTGTTTCCGATAACCATTCCTTCGTAAACTTCAACTCCTGGATCAAGGTACAGAGTTCCTCTTTGTTGTAGGTTGTCTAGTGCAAAAGCCAAAACTTTTCCTGCTGTCATTGAAACCATTGATCCGTAAGTTGTTTTGTTTACTTCTCCAACATAGTCTCGAAATTCAATAAATCGAGATGATAGAATTCCTAGTCCTTTTGTATCAACGACAAACTGTCCTCTGTAACCCAAGAGTCCTCGAGTTGGGATTTCAAAAGTAAGTCTTTGTGATCCGTGACCTTGTTTGATATTCATAAGAAGGCCTTTTCTTTCTGTGAGACGTGAGATAACTGCGCTCGCTACAGCATCAGGAACATCCACAGTAACTTCTTCGAAAGGCTCTGTTTTCACGCCGTTTTCTTCTTTGATAATAACTTGTGGTTGAGAGACCTGCATTTCATAGCCTTCTCGTCTCATGTTTTCTAGGAGAATAGCAATGTGAAGTTCTCCGCGTCCGTAAACAGTAAAGTATTCATTGTTATTCCAATCAATTTTTAGGCCGACGTTTACTTCGAGTTCTTTCTCTAGTCTGTCGCGAATCTGTCGTCCAGTTACGAACTTTCCTTCTCGTCCAGCAAAAGGAGAGTCGTTTACAAGGAAGTTAAGTGAGATTGTTGGTTCATCGATGTTTATAGATGGAAGGAGTTCTGTCGTTTCGTCTTGGCAGATAGTGTCTCCAATATAAACAGTTGGAAGACCTGCGATCATCACAATATCTCCAGCAGATGCTTCTTTGGTCTCCACTCTCTTCACGCCTTCAAAGCTAAAAAGTTTTGTTAGTTTTCCAGGAACGATTTTGGCAGCATTTTCGTCGTGATGCTGTTTTACAAAAACATTGTCTCCAACTTTTATAACACCTTCATATACTCTACAAACAGCCAGTCTTCCAAGGAAGTTGTCGTATGCAAGGTTAAAGGATTGCATCTTTGCTGGCTTAGTTTTGTCTCCACCTGCTGCTGGCACTTCTCTAAGAATTGTTTCTAAGAGGGGAGTAAGGTCCTTTGACTCGTCAGTCAATTTCATTTTAGCTATTCCTTCTCGTCCAATCGCGAAAACAGTAGTGAAGTCGAGTTGTTCTTCGGAGGCCCCTAGTTCTAGGAAAAGTTCCAAGACCATCTCATGAACTTCGTCGGGCCTTGCAGCTGGCTTGTCTATTTTGTTTATGATAACAATAGGCTTGAGTCCTAGTTCAAGTGATTTCTTGAGTACGAATCTAGTCTGCGGCATAGGTCCTTCCTGAGCATCGACTAGGAGAAGAACAGTATCGATTGATCGCAAAACTCGCTCAACCTCTGAACCGAAGTCGGAGTGTCCCGGAGTATCCACTATGTTGATTTTTGTAACGATTCTGCCTGAGTCTTTTGGAGGGTAGTAAACAGAAGTGTTTTTTGCATAAATAGTAATACCACGCTCCTGTTCAAGGGCGTTTGAGTCCATGGTCACGTCGCCAGTCGTCATGCCAGTTTGCTTCATGAGAGCATCCGTAAGGGTGGTTTTCCCATGGTCAACATGCGCTATTATCGCAATATTTCTTATTTCCATATGTTTAATTGTATATTTGGCGCCCTTCTGCGTTGGAATTTCAAAAATGCTCGTCACCTTACAACGAGTAAGGCTTTTCGTATTTTCTCATTCCGCCTTGAATTGCATCCAAATCTTCAATTAAATGGTGCGAATTCCTAGAGTGGTCGTTTTATTAGATTATAATGATTTAAAAACCGGCATAACCGCCGGAAGTTGGCTAATTAAAGCAAATTTTGGGGTTTGAGTCAACTAAAACCTCTCAAACTTTCTTTTGACTTGTTTTGTTACTAAAAAAATGTCATTGTTTTATAAGTAATTTATGATCATCTCTCCAGAGAACATCCTAGCTGTTTTGGAACATTATAAGTATTGGCTAGTCTTTCCCATAGCTGTTTTTGAGGGTCCTATAATTTCTGTTATCTCTGGTTTTTTGATCTATCTTGGGACTTTTAATTTTTACATAATCTATCCACTCCTTATTCTTGCAGATTTGGTGGGGGATACACTCTATTACCTAATAGGTAGATACGGCGGAAGATCGAGTATTTTTAAAAAAATTGGCAGCAATTTGGGTTATAGTGATGAGAATGAAAAGTATATCGAGGAGCATTTCATAAAACATCCAGCCAAAACACTACTTACAGCCAAGTTTACTCATGGGCTTGGAGGCACTGTGCAGGCGACAGCGGGCATTGCCAGAATGAATTATTTTGAATTCATAAAATGGAATCTAGTGGGGCAACTTCCCAAGTCTCTGATTCTGATTATTATTGGTTATTATGTCGGTGACTCCTATCAAAGAATAAATAGCTATTTGGAGTACATTGCGTTTTTTACTTTTAGTCTTTTTATTGGTGTAATTATGTATTTTGTTATAAGCAAGCGCCTTAGGAAATCTCTTACAGAGAATAATTAAGTGATATTTTTCTTTTATTTGGTATAATAAATCCGTACACTAATTCTGGCATTGTCTCTATGTTGCTAAATTAAACAATCACAAAAGTATTATTTAGTGAGAGTTTGATTAATATTAGAAATTTAAAATAGAGACCATGCAACTATGCCAGATTTAGTGTTCGGATAAATCTATGGAATTACCATCATTTGGAATGCCGAATTTCCCAAGCATCTCTCTTTCTTTTTTTATTAATACAACCGGACTAATTGTCGTTTTGGCTCTATTTTCTATTGTTTATGTTGTTATTACTTCAGTTCTGGTTTATCACTGGTCTGCCTATGGCATGAGAAATCCAGGAATACTAGTCGCTGAGACCCTTTTCTTGTTTGTGTCACTAGTCTTGTTTGTTTTTGCTGGACTTGCCATTAGTTATTATTAAAAGTATGTCATACAAACAACTACATTTAGAAGAAGGAGAAAGTGTCATATTTGAAGTTAGAAAGCACTGGATTGTATTCTTTGGGCAAGCAATTGCACTTTTATTTTCTGCTTTGTTACCGTTTATACTATTTACAATTGCTAAGATGTTTGAGATAAGTCTTCCACAGTTTGATATTCCTGGAAACGTCTCTGCACTGTTTTTGTTTCTGTATATTTTGTGGCTACTTAGCCTCTGGATTTTATTTTTTCTTGATTGGACAATATATTACCTAGATGTTTGGTATGTTACAGAAAAGCGTATTATTGTGATCGATCAGAAGAGGATATTTGATCGAGTAGTTTCTAATATTCGATTTGATAAAATCCAAGATGTGACGATAGACATACACGGTTTTATATCTACTTTTTTAGGATTTGGAAATATTAAAGTACAAACAGCGAGTGAAGATAGTACTGAGTTTTATATGAATTCTGTGAGGCACCCTGAGAACGTTCGCAAGATTATATTCGCTCAACAAAATAAGACGGGGGGTAGTAAGTTATAAAGTTATAAAGTTAAAAGTTTGTAAAGTTTTTAAAGTGGATGCATTTCTGCATTTTACTTTATGAACTTTAAGGACTTTAAAACTGATTCAAAGTATATCCGCACACTAACTTTTACATTGTCTTATTTTTTAATAGTAAATTATCCATATTTTTAGTATGGAAATTAAGCTCAACTTACTGGTTATATTAAATTTACAACAAAAATGATGTAAAAGTTAGTGTGCGGATATACACAGTCCGCTCGTGATTATTTGATTTTCTTTTGGTATAATGTACTTGTTATTAATTAAGTACATCCGCACACCAACTTTAGTATTGTGTCTTCTGTTGCTTCTGTCATTAATAAATAGAGTAATGAAAGATAAAAAGATATAGATAGTAAATCTATATTTTGACACAATGCAACGATACTAAAGTTGGTGTGCGGATAAAGAAAATTTTATATGAAATCATTACATATGGTTGCATTTGTTTTATTGGTAGTTGGAGGTCTAAACTGGGGATTAGTAGCATTTGGTTATAACCTAGTAGAGTCCCTCCTAGGTTCATGGCCAGCAGTTGTTATGGTTGTTTACGTTCTAGTTGGACTTTCAGCACTTTATTTGGCACTTACACACAAGTCACATTGCAAGGAGTGCATGTCAGGTTCACAAATGTAATCTAAATCGTTTTGATTTAAGGTTCAAACAAAAACCCCAATTCTGGGGTTTTTGTTTGAACATCAATCAAATAGGTTAACTAGATTTTGATCTATCTCCCTTTGGTCTAAGAAATAGAAATTTAAGTTTTCATTTTGAAGCCTAGCTGAAAGTGCTACTCCTACAAATCTCCAGTGCCAAGGTTCAAATGAATAGTAAGTGTTTTGCTTTGGGTAGGAGATTACAAATCCGTATTTGTAAGCATTTGCTAAGAGCCACTTGTAGGCATCTGTTTTATCAAAACCCACAAAATTCGATCCTGTTACTTGCGTAGTAAAATCCACAGTCGTCCCTAACTGATGCTCAGAATAACCTTGATCCGCAGAAAATTTATTGGCAGTTCCGATTCCATAAGTTACCTTGTAACTAGATTTTAAATAAGCCTGAGTGCCAAATGATCTATAAGCAGATATTACTAAAATCGGAACACCTTCAGTTATTGAAGCGTCTAGTAATTTTTGCAAGAAGGGATAGGCATCTGCATGAAATTGTAATGGTTTGTCCTTTACATACAGATAGTTGGTTGGAATATCTGTTAATCTAGGTGGTATGTAGTTTTCATTCAAAAAATATACTTTAGAGTATTTTTTCAAAAGTTCTGAATCTATTTTGCTAAGTTTTTCCAAAATTCCCACAGTGCTTGAGATTGTATTTATCTTTTCTTCAAAGTAAGCGTTAGTTTGTTTTTCGTTTTTTAAAAGCTCAAGCGTTGTTAGATACTCGGATTTAAGCTCAGAAAGATTTTTTTGTGAAACTGAGAGGCCATTTTCCAAATTCAGAACTTTTGTTTCGGAATTTAGATACTGTTTTTGTATTAACCAAAATGAATATCCTGCGTAACCAAAAGAACTCAATATAAGTATTACAGCGACCACCCCCACACTTTTATGATGAGCAATTTTGATAAAGGTTTTTTCCTATATAAACCAATTATAACATACAGAAAACACGTGCCAGCTTTTCGTGCGGGCGCGTGTTTTGTTATTTAATGTTAATTTAACAGTTGTAACCTTATTGATTTCATAGTCAAGGAGGTAGGGAAGTATTGTGTTAATATATAATTAATCAAGCCCTTGCAATTTCCTAAAAGGGGAAATATAAATATGGTATGACAATTTTAATTATAGAAGACGAGAAAAAACTATCAGACATACTTAAAAAAACCCTAAAGGGGGAGCGTTATTCTGTTGATACGGCTTATGACGGAGAGGAAGGCTTAGTAAAGGCTCGAAAGAATACTTATGAGCTTATAATTTTGGACATTATGCTTCCAAAGAAGGACGGAGTTGCTGTATGTAAAGAGCTTCGATCAAGCAATATTCATACTCCAATTATAATGCTTACTTCAAATGAAAATACAAAAGATAAAATTAATTCTCTTGATGTTGGCGCAGACGATTGCATGATAAAACCATTTGATATACAAGAACTTTTTGCAAGAATAAGGGCGATCTTACGCAGGAGAAAGACTACAGATTCAGATGTTTGGAAAATAGAAGACCTTGTTTTGGATAGAATAAAACATGAGGTTACAAGATCTGGAAAATATATTAATCTCACACCAAAAGAATACAAAATTCTTAACATGTTGCTCACTCACAAAGGAGAGGCAATAAGCCGAGAAAAACTTATCGCAAATGTTTGGACTCCAGAATTCAAGGAATCAAACAACGAGCTCAACGTGCATATTCGTTACTTACGAACAAAGATAGACAGAAAAGGTGATAAACCATTAGTCCACACTGTTCGTGGAGTGGGTTTTATGATGAAGGATTAATTCTTTAATAAATTATGAATAAAAACCAAAAGCCCCCGTGAATCACAAAGGGCCTTGGTTTCAACAGCTCATCCTTTTTATGAAGAGGAAACTACTTTTATATAATTTTTGTTTCTAATTCGAGTTCATAATTCTCGATATAAACGAAACGTTTTTGAATATTAGAGTTTATCTTCAAGGATTTGCTTAACATAATTATCTCGCTCTAAAATGAAGAGTCAAGAGTATAAGTGAATGAAATCAGTTAATAACCTGTGGATTAGTTGTTCAAAACTACTCAAAATCTGTGGAAATCTTTTTATAAAATAAATTATATAGAAAGTCTAGAGTTTATTTTGAATTCCAATACAAGGTTCCACCTTGTATTAAATAATCTTATCTATTTTACTCACCAAAATAAAATCATTCTCTGTAAGTCCTCCGACCGCATGAGTAGTTAATTCAATATTTACTTCATTGTAATTTATACCAATATCTGGGTGATGTCCTTCTTTTTCTGCAATTTCTGCCACTTTATTTACAAAAGTTATTGACTCCTTAAAATCTTTAAATTTAAATTTTCTAAAAAGCTTCTTATTTTCTAAAACTTCCCAATTTAAAAGATCACTAGAAAATATTGCAACTTCTTCCGGCTTAAGAGCAACTCCACCTACTTCACAAGGTATACATTTTTTATTTGATAGATCCATATTTTTATTATATTATTTTTCTTTGAATAAGTAAGTATAACAAAAGCTCTCATAATTGCATTCTTTACCGTTTTTGGTATCATCTTTATGTGTTTATTTGATTAAAATAAATACAGCATTCCGCGGTAGCTCAGTGGTAGAGCAGTCGCCTGTTGCTAAGTACAGCAGCTTCCTAAAGTAATTTAGGATGAAAAATGAGGTGAATTCGGGGAACTCCCATGTGGACAATCCCGAGCCAAGCCCAAGATAATACAGCAAGTAAAATCATGGGAAGGTGTAGAGACTATCTCGAAAGAGAGTAGCCGTCACGAAAGTGAGTAGGCGAAGCGCCCCATATCCTACTCGCAAGAGGGATAATGATATAGTCCATGCCAAAGGCAACTTTGGAACAAATGTAAGCGACTGGTCGTAGGTTCGATCCCTACCCGCGGAGCAAAACTTGACATCGTACTTATGTCGTGATATGATTGAAAACAGGAGAACAAATATCTATGCCCAACGGTAAGAAGCTTGCAACCATTCTTGCACTTCTTGTGTGCACCATTGTCGGAGGCGCTTGGTATCAGGCGTCACTCGGTTGGACACACAATTTCGTACGAGCAACGACGACAGAGAGGCAGGCACCTTGCTCGGAGAAGTTCAAATCTCCGAACTTGGTTACCTGTGCTGACGAATACAACCAAGGAAAGTACGAAGGTACTTTTCTGGCTTACAGATAACCACCAATCTGTCTCTACCGAGAAACCCAAATCCTTACGGAGGCGGGTTTCTTTTTATCTAAAACAGGTTCTAACATCCTCTATCCAACGGAGCTGCTTGTATCATTGCTTCTAAACATTTTATACTCAAACCAATCTCATTACCCCACTTCACAAGTTCGGAAAGCCAGCCTGGTTGGCCACAGCGGAATTACAGTGTATGTATTATTAACTAACGGGATACTTGAATATCCAACTCTATTTCTTCGGTCCCTAAAGCATCAGTTAGAGCCTTTTTTATTTGAGTACGATAGTGTTCCAACAATTCTCTGCTATAAACACCGAAATCCCCACTCGACTGCTCCATTCTTATTGCTATCTTTCCATCTTTTTTATTCAAACTAATATAACCGCCACTTTTAACATCAACCCTACCAATTCTAGCAAAAATATCTTTGTGGTATTCGTGTATTTTCACATTACTCCAAGCGATAACGTATTTACCATTTTGTATTCCTACAACGAACTTATTTTTCGCCTGCATTAAGTCATGGTATTGATCTGGTTCATCATCTATTAAATCGGCTAAAGTTGTTATTTCTGGTTCAGCATTAAGGGCGGCTGCAACTTGTTCCAAGTATTTAGAAACTCTTTCTACTTCATCCGGCTTCAACTTTTTAAAACCATTACTATCTTTTGAAAGCTGTGTTATTAGTTCTGAGTCAACCACAAACTTTATGGCGTGTGATATGTCATCAAAAGAACTTGAGTTTCTTACCATTTCAACAATAATATCTGGCTTGTCCCCAAATTTATGTATAAAATCCTTACAATAAGACAACTTAAAAGTACCGGATCTTACCAGATCAACAAGCCTTTCAATTGCGCCAGAGTTGAATAATTTGTTGGCGAGTTTTCCACCTGCAGATTCTAGATTGTAGCGGTCAGAGTGCGATTCGTCATCCGCATAAGCTAGTGTTTCATGATACATTTCTAATGCTAAATCTATATCTTGTACGACATCAATAACTGAACAGGCTGAAGTTATTCGTTCTTTACATATGTTAAATGCCAGTTTTCGCTCATCGTCATTTGTTAATTTTTTTAAAATAGTCCAATCTGCTCTGAATTTTTCATCTTTTAATAGTTCCCCAATGACTTCAGCATCTCCAACCTCGACTTCTTTTTTTAGTCTATCTTTTAAAAGGTCTGAGTAACTTAGGTTTGTATAAGTCTTTTTCAGAATATCTTCAATTCTTGTGTCTATAGGCTGACCTCTCATTCTTTGTAGATCGGCATTTTGAAACAATAGTTCACGCATTCTGTTTTTTTCATCATACGGTAGATTTTTGTTTTCAAGTTTTGTTATTATCTCTTCAACTGAAATACCACTTTGTCTAATCATTTCATTTAAAGTATTGAAGGTCTCATTTTCGATATTTGCTATTCTGTGGGCCACCTCAATGTTTTCAATTGCGGTCACTTCAACAAAGTCACCTTTTTTACTTATTTTTTTATATTTACCTCTTTCTTCCTCTGGCAACTCATCATATGTCCTAAAATTATCTATTTTCATTGTTTATTAGAATTAATAACTAAATTAGTTTATTAACTTTATCTTACAAGGTAAATAATGACAAGTAGCAACAGGTGGCCACTAGTCCACACACTAGCGTTGTAAAGCCAATAATTGATTGATTTGTTGTATTGAAACACTAGGATAAGGAAAGACTTCCTCCCATTTAATAGTTCGTAAGTTATCCCTCCAAGCGAGCAAGAAAAACGCTGAAAGGCGTTTTTTGCGTTGCGGAACAAAACGGAGTTTTGTGTGAAGTTCGTAAATAATTGAGACAACAGAAAAAGATATAGAAAAATTAGTTGAAAGCAATAAAACAGTAAGAGGTTGTGTTTGGGCTGATGATCACGCGTGTGAATATAATTAGGATAAGTTAATTAGATAGGTTAACATTAAATTTATTATATAAGTGGTACAATTTACTTATTATTAGTAAATAAAAATATGAAAAATGAAGAAAAAACTATTTGGTATATTTTTTACCTTTATTTGTTTACGGCTTTACTTAATATCTTTGGTATATTGTTTCATTTTCAACTCTTTAACAATTCCCTTTTCAGAATAATCCTTCCGACCTATCTTCCACTTTTTGTATTAATTTTATATGCCTTTCACACACTAAGTATTCCCAGAAATTTATTTTTTATTATTCTTGCAAGTTTGATGGGGTTATTTTTTGAAATCTACGGCCTCTCCTCTGGTACATTTTTTGGAGGAGAGTATATTTATAACTTAAAAATGCAACTAGTTTTTGGAGTTCCTTTCCTAATAATCCTATATTGGATATTCTTTATTTATTTAGGATACTCTATTACAAATTCGTTTTTGTATTGGTTTAATAAAAATAAACCAAATAAAAATAACCCCGCATTGTTTTTATTGGCTATGCTTATAGTAGGAGATGGTTTGACCGTCACAACCATAGATTTATTTATGGATCCTATCCAAGTTAAAGCTGGGGCATGGGTTTGGCTACATGGAGGAGCTTATTTTGGAGTGCCCCTGGGAAATTTTGTCGGTTGGTTCATCGTTACTATAGTTGTTACTGCCACATTTCGATTGTTTGAATATTTTTATCCTCAAAAGTTTTTACCTTTAAACAAACCCATTTTCCTTATACCGATAATGATTTACACTGTATTTGCATTTTCTTATGCTTTAAGTGCGATTCAATTTGGACTATATAATCTAGCATTTGTTGGTTCATTTATTATGTTTTCGCTCATTTCAGTAAATTTATATTTTTATAAAAATTATTAAAGTAAACAAAACCCAAATCAATCCGAGAATGTTCCTCCTACCCCTCTCTATAGCCCCCACCCCCTCTAATTTAGAACTGGTACATAAAAGCTATCCGTATTCATCTGAATCCAGGTTCTAATAGCCTCTACGATCCGGAGCAGCGAAAAAGAACCATAGAAATATGGTTCTTTTTTTGTGTACTGATTTGACGAAAGAACTGGTATACTTTTGGTATGGAAATACCTAAAGTAAAATTCATATATGCCTATCCATTTGATGTTGGCAGGCGTAATCTCTATG
>SIBV01000011.1 GCA_009694965.1 Candidatus Zambryskiibacteriota bacterium | reverse complement strand
GCATACGAAACTAACATTAAGGGTGAGCCGATTTCGGTTCAGTCAACTGTATTCCATCTAAACAGTAGTGCTGCTTACGCATCTAACCTTATCCCAACAAGCATTTCGCTTATCGATAAGAATGGTTCCGTAGTAGCAGGTCCTAAGGATGCTGTTGCTGGTACAGCCGCAAGTGAGTTGTACAAGGTTACCTTCACAGACACCATTACCTACCCAGTAGGCGTTGGCACTTACACATTGGTTGGTAAGTTGACCTCAAACTGGACAAACGGTTCTACCTTCATGGCATCAACTACACCGTCTTCAGACTGGACAACTGTTAAGGGTCAAATCACAGGTAATACTTTGACACTTTCAAATGCAGTGTTCGCGATGAATACAATGACTATCAGAACAGCTAGTCTTTCTGTTGCAGCTTCAAACAATCCTGCAGCTCAGACAGTTGTTGCTGGTTCACAAAAATTTGTCTTCACAAACTTGCAATTTGACGCTACGCAATCAGGTGAGGATGTAAGACTTTCAACTATTGCTATGACTCTCACAAAGACCGGTGGAAATTACACCGACCTAAGTGCTTGTCAGTTGTATGATGGAGCAACCGTTCTTACGACCGGTTCAAACGTCATCAATCCTACAGTAGCAAATGCTGGAACTGAAACATTCACTCTTGATCAATCTTTCACAATTCCAAAGGGAACTGTAAAGACATTAAGTCTTAAGTGTGATGTAGCAAGTTCAGCCACTGCCTTTATTGGTCACTGGGATGTAACTGCTGCTCAAGCTACAGCTTTGACAGTTACAGGCACCATTTCAACTGGTACTGTTACTGCAACGGGTAGCGCTACTGGAGGAGCTATGACCGTAGGTTCAGCAACACTTGCTGCTACTGGTGATACTTCTGGTACTTCCTACAAGGTAGTTGCTGCTAATACCTCAGGTATTGTAGCTGCTGCCTACAGATTTAAGGCCTCGAATGATAATGTTAGTCTCCAGAGAATTGTTCTCTCGTTGACAAACACTGCTTCAAGTTCTTCATCTGACATCACGATGGCTCACATCTTTGATGGAAATACTGAAGTTGGTTCCGCGACGTTTACTGGTGGTAGCTTCACTGCTACTTCTACCTTGAGTACTGCGGTACTTTTGACTCGCGACACCGACAAGATCTTGACTGTTAAGATTGACTTGAGTGCAATCAACAACTCATCCTCAGCTACAACTTCTGGTCACTTGATTAACGTTGATATTAATACCAATGACTCAACTGGTACCTACGGTACAGGAGTTGGATCTGGTATTCGTGTTAACTCTACAGGCAGTACTTCAATCGGTAGTACTGGTATCAGAGTGTTCAGATCTTTCACAACAATTGCTCAAGATACTCTTACAGCTTCTGGTCTTAGTAGTAACGTTCCTCTTCTACGATTTAAGGTTACTGCTGACTCAAAGGGTGCAGTTAATATTGCTAAGTTTACGTTGAACATGGCAACATCCTCTGTTTCAGTTACTGGCGTAAACATGTACGCTTTCACTGACTCTTCATACTCACAACCTCTTTCTGGTGTGAATACTGGTGGTCAATTGCTAACATCAAACGTCGACCTTACTGTTGGTTACCTCAATAGCCCAACGATAGCGATCTATCCTCAAACAACAGCTGGCGCCACAACAACCGTTCAGGTTGCCCCTGGTAGTACAATGTACTTTGAGGTTCGAGCAGCTACCGTCACCGTCGTTTCAACTGCTACAAACTATAACGTTGTCACAACCCTCAAGGGTGATACAGCATATCCTGCTGTTGCCAACGCATACAGTATGACAGCACTTAGCGGAGGTATTGCAGATTCTAGTTCAAATAGCGCTCTTAACCGATTCATCTGGTCACCAAATAGCACCACGACCCCAACGGTCAGTGATATTGACTGGACAAACGGCTACGCTATTCCAGGCTTGCCTTCAAACGGTCTAAGTCAGAGTCGATCAAACTAAGCTTCTTGTGGTCCTTGCCCGGTTAAAATCGAGTTAGGATAAGCTGGCGAAACCCTTCCAATGTAAATTGGAGGGGTTTTTGCTTTTTAGGAGCAAGAAAGTCCTGTCCCGCTTTTGCTGGACAGGACTTTCTTGCTCAAGATTAAATAGTCTTATAGAATTACCTTTATGAATAAAGGTAAAAAAAATTTGTTTTCGGGGGCAGTTCTTTTTGTTCTATTCGGTTTGATTGCGTATTACATCTATTACGATTCAAATCGTAATGGGAAACCAATTACCACTTCTGGTTCAAGCGATATAGCCTCAACATCTCAAGGTTCGGTTCAAATTGAGATGGACAAGGCCTCAAGTGATAAGGGTTATAAAGTGGAAAATCTTGATAGTGGTATCAAGGGAGGCACGAAATTCAGTGTGAAAACGCCAGATCTGAATTCACCGATAGTTGATCATGGAAATTTGGATCCAGCAGCCTTGAAGGTGATAACTGAAAATATTCGGACCATGTCCAAAAATTTGGCAAGCAATCCTCACGATGAGGATCTTTGGTTGCGGTTAGGTATTCATAGAAAGATGCTTCGTGATTACGAGGAAGCCGTCCTCATTCTTAATTACGTGGTTAAGTTGTGGCCAAACGATTATGTGCCTTATAATAATTTGGCTGATTTGTATCAAAGCTATATAAAAAATAACGAGTTAGCAGAAAAAAACTGGCTAAAAGTTATTGAATTGAAGGCGGACTATATTTCCGCTTATGAAAATTTAAGCAATTTGTATTTAACTGCCTACCCTGAGAAGAAAAATTTAGCTTTGCCACTTTTGATGAAAGGGCTTGAGAGAAACTCTCACAGCACTGACTTATTGATAATTGTTGCTCGTTATTATGGAGCATTGGAAAATAAAGAACAGTTGTCTCTTTATTATTCAAAGGCTATTGAGGAGGCAAAACTTCAAGGAAATCAAAGTTTGATAGCAGCCCTGGAAGCTGAGCTGGTTGGTTACACAAAATAAAATTACTGTTTGTCTATATATTGCTATCCACAGTTGAGTTACGGGAGATTTTGTAGAAGGGTATAATTTAATTAACCTAATCTTCTCACCAATTAATTTGTTGAGCTGGTGGCATAACTAAATGATAGAAATTTCAAAAAAAAGAAGTTCGATAAGTTTTTTTATGGGTTTCATTGGAATCGTTTCTCTTAGTTTTGTTCTGCTTGTTGCAGTAGGTTACTATCAGACAGAAATAGCCGAAAAGAAAAATGTTTCAAGTGCCGGCGTGGTTAGTCAGCCAGCAGAGGCATTTTTTGAGTAGGGGGTGTTTAAGGTTTTGATTATCTACAATCTATGAGTATTTTTCAGTTTTTATTGCCATTTCTCGCCGTGTTGATCGGGGTTATGGGGCTCGTTCATCTGCGTCGCGGAGCCCTGTTCGTTCCGTCTCGTAGGGAGGCTGTAGAAAAGATGGTTAATCTGCTTGATATTAAGCATGGAGAAAGAGCAGTGGATTTAGGTTCAGGGGATGGCAGGATTGTAATTGCTTTGGCTCGAGCTGGCGCTGAAGCACACGGTTATGAGCACAATCTACTCTTGGTGTGGTGGTCTAGGTTGGCAATAAAAAGAGCTGGTCTTGGGGGTAGGGCATTTATTCACAGGACAAATTTTTGGAAAGAGGATTTTTCAAAATTTACAGTTTTTACTGTTTTCGGTATTAACTACATTATGAAGAAACTCGAGGAAAAGCTTTTTCGAGAAGTTTCGCGAGGTAGGACTCGGGTTGCTTCCTATGTCTTTAAATTTCCTAAAATTGCTCATTCTTTAAGTAGTAAGGGTGTTTATCTCTACAATCTTTAATGTACGAGGAATTGCCTAGACAGCTATGCCGTGTGGTGTAATTGTATTTCTTTTGTTTTGGATTTGACTCTTGTTGTGACCTTTGATATAAATTTATTATAAATGGGTGATCGTAAATTCAACTTCTCAATAGGGGAGTTTTACCACATCTATAGCCGTGGTACAGATCGGCGGTCTATTTTTTTAGAAAGTGAAGATTGGGAAAGATTTCGAAAACTATTATTTCTTTGTAATTCAAGTAAGGGTATAGTTTTCTCTAGGGTACCCGCTGGTAAAGCTTATATTCATAACAGAGGTGAAACTTTGGTAGATATCGGAGCTTTCTGTTTCATGGCAAATCACTTCCATTTGCTTTTACACGAAAAGATAGAAAATGGAGTAAGTTTTTTTATGTTGAAACTTTTAACTGCATATTCCGGGTATTTTAATAAAAGACATGGAAGGACCGGGGGGTTGTTTGAAGGAAAATTTAAAGCTGTTCATGCTGATACTGATGAGTATTTGAAATATCTATTCTCTTATATTCATTTAAATCCAATCAAACATATATATCCTGATTGGAAAAAGGTAGGCATAGAAAATATTGAAAAAGCAAAAGAATATCTTTTAGGATACTCATACTCCAGTTATTTTGAATATATAGGTTTAGAAAGGGAGGAGGCAAAAATTTTAAACAAGGAGGCCTTTCCAGAATACTTTTTGGATTTTAAGGAGTTCGATCAATTTGTTAATGAGTGGTTGGCGTTTAAAAATGTTTCAGGAATTGACTAAAAAAATTACACCACACCGCATAGCTGTCAAGGCAATTCCTCGTACAGAATAAATCGTTATTGTTGGCCGTAAATTATTTTTCAAAAAAGGTGTGGATAATGAGTCTTTTGAATAGAGTTTAGATTGTGGATAATAATACTAATGACTATAAAAATTCTGAAGTGGGTAGGTTTGATTTTACTGTCCGCATTTGTTGTTTTGGTAATTGTCAGAATGTTTGTTTTGGATGCAAAAGAAAGGACAGCTGAGCAGGTGGCGAAAATTCACGCAACCAAATTAACTTTAGATGATGTGATGGGAAAGAACCTTCCTCCTGATCCGGGCGGTGAGGCGGATAAGACTATTCAAGGGGTCGATGCTAATAAGAACGGTATTCGAGATGATGTAGAGTTGGCGATTTTTAAGGAGTACCCGAATTCCGCAAAAACCCGTGCGGTGCTTTTGCAGTATGCTCTTGCGTTGCAGATGGAGGTGACGCAATCTGTGGTGAATGAAGGAACTGTCGGGGCCATTTCGAATACTGAAGACGGAGCTTTTTTCTGTATAACAAAGATTGTTCCTGGGAATGATAAACAGAAAAACATGATTACTATAAAACAATATGAAAATTTTGTATTGGATAGACAGATAAATACAGATGCGCGAAAGAAAGCAAGAAATGATTTCTACAAAAATTTAGGTAATGGTTCCGTTGGAAATTCTAATTGTGATATTGATATTAATTCCCTACATAACTAACTTGATTCTTAAAAGGAAAAAAATCACACTTGCTATTTGTTCAACAATATTTTTTATATTGCCTAATTTATCTTTTGCAATTACAGGGTGTTCAGGTGATGGGTATACCATTTCCGCGATCAACGGTATTTTTACCAACAAAGCAAAAGCTGAAGATAACCAAAAATGGCTAAAGTATTATGTAGGAGATAACTATGATGGACAGCATATTGATTACCAATATCTCCTCAACCCCACCCATCTCGGAGGTATAGGAGACATTGCCATGGCTGCATATCAGAAAATGTTTGATGATGGTACGGTAAAAGACTACGATCTTGTAGAAATGATTAAGTCTGCGAGTGAAAAAGTTACAACTCAAAAGTTACTCCTCGTTGCCCATTCACAGGGCAATTTTTATGCCAATAGTTTTTACGATACAGTGGTTGGAAAAGAAGGAGGTGTTCCTTCTGAATCAATTGGTGTGTACGGCGTTGCAAATCCTGCAGGAAGAGTTGCAGGAAATGGTAGGTGGCTTACTTCCGACACCGACAATGTGATAAGTGGTTTGATTTCTAAATTTCCACTTAAGAAAATAATGGAGCCAAACGTTCATATTAAGCAAGTGGAGGGGAACTCTAGTCCTTTGTCTGGGCATGATTTTACAGAAGTATATTTAAAATACCAAGGAGAGAAGGTCGTTTCTGATATTAAGTCCTCTCTCGATGGACTTCGGACAAACAAAGTTCAAGGTGGTCAAGAACCGTGCATTAACCCTCCAAAATTAAGTGTTGTTCATAAGATTGAAGGAGTTGTGTTCGCTGTTGCGGATCCTGTGGCAAATATTTCTCGTGATGTGATTGGTGGCACAGCTGGTGTTGTTTATAAGAGTGGAGAAATTGTAATGAAGACTGGAGCAATTGTGGCCGGCGGAGTATCAACGTTGGGGAATGTGGTTGGCAAAACAACTTTCACCGCGACGGTTTGGACTTATAAGGTTGGGGTTGCGGTGGCGAAAACTACCGCAAGGGTTACTGTTAGTGTCGCGACTTCTTTGTATGGAACATTACAGTTGCTTGCCCGTGATGTCACCGCATTGGTTCAGGGTGATAGTGGAAATAGTAGTGCTACGGTCGCTTTGTCATCGGGTTTAAATTCAAAGGATCCGCCATTAACTTTTGGTGAACCACCATCAAGTATGGTGGATAAAATTGCAAGAGCAACCACAGGCGCGGTTAATGGTTTAGATGGAGATAGTGTGGTGGTTGTTTCGGTGCAAGAAGACAGTCCGGGTTCCGTTGAGGAGCCCGGGCTGTCTTTGTCAAACAATAACAATTCAATTCCACATGATATTCCAAAGATAATTTATATCGGTTTGCCAACCCCAGGCTTTGGGGGCGGTGATGCACCTAAAAAATTAACCAGCACCGGTAATATTTTTCCTACCACAATCCCGTCTCAAAAAGCTTCGCTTTCTTCGCCTGAAGTTTCTGTGTCCCAATGCGACTATTCATTGGCATTGGACGGATGTTTGTTGGCAACCACCACTATTCATTTTGAGTGGTCATCTGTTGATGGGGTGGATCATTATGCCCTTTATGGAGGAGGCGTTTTTTCAACCACTACTGATACATTTATTGATATCGTCGCAAGCGATTTTTCCGATTATATTTTTGGAGTCTCCGCGGTCTCTTTCGACAATAATATTTCAACAACAACAGCGACTACTACAAAAACAGTTTCTGTTGCATCAATTCCCATTGCAATAAATGAAATAGCTTGGATGGGAACCGTTGCGTCGGTTAGTGACGAATGGATGGAGTTGAAAAATAACACCGCTCATACGATTGATTTGTCAGAATGGGCTCTAAGAGCCATAGACGGCACTCCGTATATCAAACTTACAGGAATAATGGAGCCAAGAGAATATCGAGTACTTGAACGTAGGACAAATACGATAAATACAGATTCGGTCACCGAAGCGTATGGAAATGGATCTTCGCATTGGGCACTTAGCAATGGTGGAGAGGAAATAGTTCTTTCGCACGCGTCCACCACGTTAGACTCGACGCCGTTGATTTCCAATTCAATTTGGATGCAAGGATATAATGAATCAGCAATTAAAAAATCCATGGAAAGGTATTTGTCGACTAAGGTTGGGTCCGATGTTGAAAATTGGGGTACAAATCAAGGTTTTATAAAAAATGGTACAGACTCTGAAGGGAATGTTATTGAAGGTACTCCCGGAACACGTAATAGTGTAAGTTATCTTATAAATAAAGGACAAGCTATTGATGGAAATGTAACCTTAACAGCGGATGACGGATATTTTATTGCGACTTCAACAGTTGTAACGGCATCTGGAGTTTTGTCCATCGAAGCAGGGACTGTTATTAAATTTATGCAGTCGGAATTTGGCAGGTCGGAGTTAAAAGTTTTTGGTGAGTTGATAGTTTTGGGAAAGATGCAGAACCCAGTGATTTTTAGTCCCTACTCCGAATTGCAGGTTGGAGATATAAAATTTTCTGGTGGGACAGCCACAAGTACCATTATTGGTGCTCAATTTGAAAACATTAGAGGTGTTTCTGTTACCGCAGAAGCAAGAGTGAATATTATGGACTCACAGTTCATTGAAGATTATTACGGTCTAAACATCGATGGTCGTAGCACAGTTATTATAAATAATTCATTGTTTGCCAGCACGACACATGAGGCGATTTCTTCGTATGAAAATAGTAATGTCACGATAGCTTCTTCGACTATTTCCAGCAGTCTCAATTCGGACGCGATAGGTGTCTATGAAGGAACCAAATTGACTATTTCGTCTACGACTATTGATCGAGTTTATGAGGGGAGCGCAGTCGGTTCTTACGGTAGTAATGTCACGATTCAAAATTCAATAATAAAGGACGTCTACGAAAGTGATGGAATCGCAATGTATGATTCCACTTTTAATATTTCGAGCTCAAGTATCAGTCGTACCGGTGGTGATGGAATGGGCTTATATAGTTCTAATTCTGATTTGGTAAATACTGTTATTGAAAATGGAGAGAGTAACGGTATTACAATAAGTAGGGGTACAGCAACAATTAAAGGAGGCTCAGTTTCTGGTTTTGTTGATGGATCGGGTATCGATGTTTCAAGGCCGGAAAATTCGGTGGCCATTTCCGGCGTTGAAGTTTATGGAAATGATGTTGGTATTTATTCGGACTCAGTAACCTCAATTTCAATTTCACCGGAAACTTCAATTCACGATAATAGCCGTGATATTATCGCTAATTAGTTTAGTTGATATTTGCCCCCTTTTTTTTTGGGGGGGGGTGAGGGTTGAACAAATTACACCACACCATATGTCTGTCAAGGCAATTCCTCGTACACGAGGAATTGCTTGTTGACAGGAGCTATTTTTTAGATATACTTCTTTCTCATAAGGCCAAAGACAGCAGACATCCCGAGGTTATATCAAAGGAAGAGGTTCTGCCGAGGTTTTGACGGATTTTTCCGTCACTCCCCTCTGCCTTTTTAAAGGTCGTAATTAAACTAAAAGCTAAAAGCTTTTGAATGTATGCCTATATCAAAAGAAAAGAAGAATGAAGTTTTAGGGAAACTTAAAACTGTAGTAGCAGCGAAATCTCTTGCGTTGGTGAATTTTCACGGTCTTACCGTAGCCAATGTTACAGAATTTCGTCGAGCGCTTAAGGCCTCTGGTGTTTCTTATTTCGTTTCAAAGAAAACACTTGCAAAGAAGGCTTTGGGTGAAGCTGGTATTTCGGGCACATTGCCAGATTTGCCAGGTGAGCTCGGTATTGCTTATAGTGATGACTTACTAGCACCAGCCAGAGAAACTTTTACGTTTCAAAAAAAGTTTGAGAATAAAGTTTCTTTACAAGGAGGTGTTTTCGAAGGTAGGTTCATGACTGCCGATGAAATGAAGGCTTTGGCCTTGATTCCAACAATGCAAACTTTGCGTGCACAGTTTGTCAATCTTATCAATTCGCCAATACAAGGTTTTGTTATGGCACTTGATGCGATCGCAAAGAAGAAAATCAGTTAATTATCAGATTTATTAAAACTATTATGGAAGAAACAAAAGTAGAAGTTCCTGCAAAGTTCAAATCAATCGTGGAATCAATCGAGACCATGTCTGTTTTGGATTTAAATGAACTCGTTAAATTATTGGAAAAGAAGTTCGGTGTTTCAGCTGCCGCTGTTGCCGTAGCTGCGCCTGCAGCAGGTGCCGCTGCCGCTGGGGAAGAGAAGACTACTTTCAATGTTGAACTTAAGGATGGCGGAGCTACAAAGATTGCCGTTATTAAGATCGTCAAGGAAGTTTTGGGTCTCGGTTTGAAAGAAGCCAAGGATTTGGTTGACGGCGCTCCAAAAATGCTAAAGGAGGGTATGAAGAAAGTTGAGGCTGAAGAATTGAAAAAGAGGATAGAAGAGGCTGGCGGAAAGATAGAGCTTAAATAAATTCAAAATATGTAGCAAAAAATCCCCTCACTCGTGAGGGGATTTTTTGTAAAAGAAAAGGCGGTTCGCGCATGCGCGAACCGCCTTGATATTGTTCCTAGACAGGAAGACCCTTGTCTTGTGACGCTAGGATTTTACCGAAAGTAATTGCAGTATCCTCTGTCTCGGTCGTCAGATGTGACATGTCATCGAAGCCTGAGCACCCTGTCCATCTGGTGGCGTGCTAGGTGGAGGAGTGGTCTGCTGTTTCTTATTGTCATTTTTTAGTCCTTCTGCTGAAGTTTCGGGTAGGGCCAATTGCCGGTCGATTTCGTCCGCGATTGTGTCTCGCACGACGTACCAAATTCTCGCCTGAGGTTGACTTTCCTTGGAGTGTGGCTCAATTGAACGAAACCTTGTTTTAATCATTTGCCAAAATGGGAAGGGAACAAGAATGGAGTATTCCGCAAATGGGGTTCCTGTAGCATTTGCAATCGTTGGCACCAGGAGACTAATTGGCCCGTCAAGCAAGCTTTTCAGTTCGGGGTTTCCTTCGGAATCTGCAGCACGAAACAGTAGGCGATGGTAGACAATAATTTGCCAACCTAATAATTGAAGTCTTGCACTTTTCATAGGTTTTGATGTTCTGCCGAGTTTAAAATTAGCACTTGGCTAATATTTGTCAATTTTTCCAAAAGAAAGAGCGGTTCGCGAATGCGCGAACCGCCTTGAGATCTTTCGACTTACGAGGTCGGTAAGCTGGACATGAGACGTGGCGGGACATCCTGATCCACGATCTTGTCACCACCTTGCGTTGCAGTCTGTGCCGCGTCGCTGAGGTCACCAGAGGAATCTCCAGTGAGGGTGACCAGATTGGAATCTCGGAGCCTCCTTAGGAGTGCCTCTCTAAGTTCACGGTCTGCGTTTTCCGGATCCATCCTGTTGGCTGTGGCGACGATTTCGACCACGATATTGAACGTTAATTCATTCCAACAGAAGTGGCATACATCTTTGGGTATGAGATCCTTGCGGATGCCCAATCCGTCATTTATGGCGCCCATGACCGCAACGGCGACATTTCGGATGACAGCGTCACTCCCACACGGCAACAAGCGGATTTGCTCAGCGCAGGCAATTAATATCCTCCCACCATTGTGGGAAAGGGTGATGTTTACCCACCGTGGCTCTGGCGCCAGTTTAGGCGTTCCAGTCTGACTTGTCGTTACTCTCATAGTTAGTATTCTAGCCTTTCAGTTTATTTTTTTTGGATACGGAAAAATCAGTATTTTCCGTATATGATATTATCATGATACTAGCAAATTGTCAACCACTCGCACAATTTTTTCATAGTGTTACAATTCGGTTATCTCTCTTTCGTATTATTTCGTATATTCTTTAATTCGTATTTTCGTATGGATACACTTTCAAAACTTTTCGGTTCCGAAGCCAAAGTCAAAATCATGCGGTTGTTTTTGTTTAATCCAGATCAGCCCTATAGTCCAAATGAAATTGCTCAGCGCGCTAGAGTGTCAGTTGCCGTTGTTCGTCACGAAACCACAACCTTAAGAAGGATGGGTATGATTAAAGGTAAACGTTTTTCACACAATGTTCCTGTTAAAAAAGGTAAGGTGACAACAATAAAGAAAAAAACCGAAGGCGGTTGGGTACTCAATTCCGCATTTCCGTATTTGTTGGCGATTCAAAATTTACTTATAAACACCAGTCTTTTTAGGCATGATGATTTGATTAGAAAGTTGAATGCTGTGGGGAAAATGAAACTTGTTATTGTTTCCGGAGTTTTCACTCGTGACGCAGAGAGTAGGGTGGATTTGTTGGTAGTAGGGGACAGTGTCCGTTTTGCGGCCCTTGAAAATGTAGTTAGAACTATTGAGTCTGAAATTGGTAAAGAGCTGAAATATGCCGCTTTTGAAACTGCAGATTTTGAGTATCGTTTAGGGATGTACGATAAGCTTATTAGAGACATTTTGGATTTCCCTCACAAGAAAATTCTCAGCAGACTTAATGTACCTTTTAATTAGGTATATTTTGGATATTTTAAAACATTACGATGTTGCTTTAATTGGCTAGTACTTATCCACACGCCTTCTTTCTGGTGGGGTATAAGGTGTTATAATTATGGCTGTATTAACAACGTAGGGTTTAGGCTGGTCGGTCATGCCTTTTATACATTTATTAAGATAAATATACATTAATTCATATGATTCAAGCTGCTTTTGCAACATTAAGAGGTTCGTTACAAGATATCTTGGGAGGGTTTGTAACTTTTATTCCAAAATTTTTAATTGCTATTATTATTTTTCTTATAGGCTGGCTTGTTGCTAGTCTAGTAAGGAAAGTTGTGGCTCAGGTTATTCGTGGTATGAAGGTTGACCACGCTCTTCGAAACCTTCAGGTTGAGCAATTTGTTAAGCGAGCAGGTTTTAATTTGGACGCCGGCGCTTTTATCGGTGGTCTTGTTGAATGGCTTGTTATAATCGTATTTTTGGTCGCTTCATTTGAGGTTATCGGTTTAAGTCAGGTAAATAACTTTATCCAACAAGTTGTATTGTTCTATCTTCCACAAGTTATTATTGCTGCTTTGATGATTCTTGTTGCGGCAGTTGTGGCTGAGGCTATGCAGAAGATTGTTTCAGGAACAGCAGCAGCTGGGGGGATTAAATCAGCTAATTTCGCTGGGGCTTTGGCTCGATGGTCAATTTGGATTTTTGGTATTTTGTTTGCGCTTTCACAGCTTGGTATTGGTGCACAAATTATCAACATGCTCGTTCAAGGTATGGTGGTAGCGATTGCTATTGCGATTGGCCTATCCTTTGGTTTGGGTGGTCAAGACGCGGCAGCACGTTTGATTGAGAAGGCTCGTCAGGAAATTGCGGAGCGCCAGCATCACCAGTAATTCTCTAAATTTTGAAACAAAAAAACGTCCATTTGGACGTTTTTTTGTTTAATTTTCGGCCATATTTGTATGGGAAGTTATTCACATCTTGTCCCATTAGTATTTTAGTTGACATAATTATAAGCGCGAGTATACTTACTGGCACTGTTAATTATGCAGAAAAACACTGAATTAAAGCGGAGGAAATAGGGCCATCATAGGCCATTGTTTCTTGTCCGCTTGAAAAAGCGGTTTTTTGTTCTCAGAACGACTGTTGTTCGAAAATTAAATTCTATCGAGACGATGACGTTAGTTAGTGTTGGGTCTTTTCAAGCGTCTCAGATAGAGCTCTGCATATGTTAGATCATGTGCAGGCAAAACCGTTCGTATTACACAGGATGTGTACGAACGGATACAGGTAATTTTGTTACAAAGTTTTCCGTTGTTAGCGGATTAATTTTATGTAACAGGATTAAACAATGAAGTGGTTTACTTCGACTGTTAAGTCGAAGTATGAGGTCGTAGGGTCTTCAACCTTACGACCAATATAAATTTCCTAATAAGAAATTTAAGAGCATATGGTGGATGCCTTGACTCCAATGAGGCGATGAAGGACGCAGCACGACTGCGATAAGCTACGGGGAGCTGTCTAGCAAGCGTTAATCCGTAGATATCCGAATGGGGAAACCCATCTTGATGAAAATCGAGATACGCATCACTTGCTGATGCGTGCATACCCAGGGAAGCAAAACATTCTAGTACCTGGAGGAATAAAGAACAATTGTTATTTCCTTAGTAGCGGCGAGCGAAACGGAAACAGCCCAAACTCGACCTTAATCGTACTGTATACGCAAGTGTATGGTGCGATTAAGGTCGGGGGTTATAAGGCGGTAATATCGGTATTTATATCGAGGAGAGTTACAAAGTATTTTGTTAGCGGAAGTATCTGGGAAGATACACAGAATAGGGTAATAGTCCCGTACGCGAAAGCAAAATATCTCTTCTTTTACCGTTCTTGAGTACTTCGAGACACGAGTAGCTCGGAGGAATTTGCCGGAACTAACCGGTAAGGCTAAATACTCTTGGAGATCGATAGTGAACAAGTACCGCGAGGGAAAGGTGAAAAGAACCCCGGTGAGGGGAGTGAAATAGACCTGAAACCATATGCTTACAAGGAGTCGGAGCGGTGTTGCACACTGCATGTTATTTAATTTTGTATTGAGTGATGGAGATGAGCAACTATTATTCTGCGGTGGAGAAATCTGGGCAGGGTAATGATGTATAGCTGCTGTACCGTTTGGTTCAGTGGAACAACACAGTCTAAAGGGGGAGCTATTGCCTTAGGGTGAATGCTGTGAAGCCGTTAGAATGTGCCGTTGAACTGCAAGTGGACTAGCTTGTCCCATCATGTCACGGCGACTCTCGGATGCTTCGGCAACTGAGAGTCGCCTCCATTATTCAGTACGAAATTTTAAAATAATTAGTAGTGTGCAACACCGTCACGGCGTGCCTATTGAAGAATGAGCCAACGAGTTGATCCATACGGCGCAGGCTAAGCCCCTCTGAAGGGCGGAGCCACAGGGAAACCGAGTGTGAATAGCGCGTTTGTCGTATAGATCAGACCCGAAGCCAAGTGAGCTTACCCTGGGCAGGGTGAACTTTTGAGAAATCAAAAGGAAGGCCCGAACTGGTTAGCCGTGCAATACTATCGGATGACCTGGGGTAAGAAGTGAAAAGCTAATCGAACTTGGTAATAGCTGGTTCTCTCCGAAATAGCTTTTGGGCTAGCGTTAAGTGTTCCCTCTGGGGGTAGAGCACTGGAAGGTCTCGACAGGTCGAAAGATCGCGAAACCTATCAAACTCCGAATACCAGAGGTTATAGCTTGGCAGTTAGACCGTGAGGGCTAAGCTTCACAGGTCAAAAGGGAAACAGCCCGGATCTCTAGTTAAGGTCCCTAAATTATAACTAAGTGCACTCAAGGTGGTGGATTTTCATAGACAGTGAGGATGTCGGCTTAGAAGCAGCCATCATTTAAAGAAAGCGTAACAGCTCACTCACTAAGAGAATCTGCGCCGAAGATAATCGGGGCTCAAGTTATGTACCGAAACTGAGGATGTCGCCACCCTTCGGGGTCGCGACGTGGTAGGAGAGTATTCCAATCGCAATGAAGCCGAAGGGGTGACCCACGGTGGAGCGTTTGGAAGTAAGAATGTTGGCACAAGTAACCACAATGCGGGTGAGAAACCCGCACACCGAAAGACTAAGGTTTCCTTGGCGATGATTGTCAGCCAAGGGTTAGTCGGGCCTAAGCGAATGGCGAAAGCCGCACGCGATGGACACATGGTTAATATTCCATGACTTATATAGCATGCGATGGGAGGACGGGGTGCAGTATGCCGCGCCAATTATTGGATTTTGGTTCGTGTTGTAAGGATGATTTCCAGGCAAATCCGGAAAACTCTCTTTAATGAGAAATCCAAGCAAAGCGAAAAGGTTTGGGGTTCGCCCCAGATTGATGTGGTAAAGCGCGCTTCCAAGAAAATTCTCTAAGCATAATGTTATGTAATCCGTACCGCAAACCGACACAGGTGGTCTGCTCGAGAAGAGTAAGGTGAACGAGTGAAGGTTCTCCAAGGAACTCGGCAAAAAAGCAGCCGTAACTTCGGAATAAGGCTTGCCCTTTGTTAACTCAGAGGGCCGCAGCTAAAGTATGCTTGGCAACTGTTTATCAAAAACACAGCTCCCTGCGAACTCGTAAGAGGATGTATAGGGGGTGACACTTGACCAATGCCAGAAGGTCAAATATTGACGTCAGTATGTCGCAAGATGTATTGGTGATTGATATAAGCCCTGGTGAATGTCGGCCGTAACTATAACGGTCCTAAGGTCCAGCACCTTTCAATGAAAGGTGCTGGATGACTGGGACTGTTGTAGGGCAAAGTGATTGTTTTTGAAAAATTAAGGTTAAATCATTACATAAAAAATGCTACCTTGCTTCGCGGTAACGCGAGCATAGTCAAACGCGGGTAATAAGAGACCAACCCCGCGCATCCTCTCCCCGAAGGAGAGGATGAAGATAGAGTCCTTCTGTGTTTAAAGGAACGGAAGAGCGAAGTTCCTTGTCGGGTAAGTTCCGACGCGCACGAATAGTGTAATGACTGAGCAACTGTCTCGGAGAACAGCTCGGTGAAAATACAATACCGGTGAAGATGCCGGTTAC
>SIBV01000001.1 GCA_009694965.1 Candidatus Zambryskiibacteriota bacterium | reverse complement strand
GGAGGTTTTTTCGCATATTTTTTTCGTCCAAAACAGGAAAGTAACGACACAGGTCTGAAACTCATTCTTCAACAGATAAACGAACTAAACCGTGTTGTTGATACAAAGATTGGTGAGAGTACTAGGTCTATGAACGAATCCGTGAGACACCAACTAGGTGAATCAGCCAATCTTATTCGGGAGGTTACTCAAGGTCTTACAAAACTAGATGAAACAAACAGACAAGTGGTTTCTTTTGCTGACCAACTGCAAAATTTGCAAGATATTTTAAAAAATCCAAAACAAAGAGGAATACTTGGAGAATATTACCTAGAGACACTTCTCAAAAATGTTTTGGCGCCAAGCCAATATCAGATGCAATATGCATTTAACAACGGCGAGATTGTGGACTGCGTGGTGTTTGTAAAAGACAAGATTATTCCTGTTGATTCCAAGTTTTCACTAGAGAACTACAACAGAATGATAGAAGCGAGTGACGTGAGCGAAAAAGCTCGTCTTGAAAAACTTTTTGTAAACGACTTGAAGCTACGTATTACTGAAACTGCAAAATATATTCGCCCAGAAGAGGGTACAATGGATTTTGCATTTATGTTTATTCCACATGAAGCTATTTACTATGATTTACTAATAAACAAAATAGGGGCAGTGACTGAGGATACTGAAAACCTTATTCAAAGAGCCGCAGGAAAGCATAAAGTTATAATTGTTTCCCCGACTTCATTTTTAGCATATCTTCAGACCGTCCTACAAGGTCTCAAGGCATTGCAGATAGAGGAAACTACAAAGGATATTATAAAGAGGGTGGGGGAGATAGGGACACATTTGAAGAAGTACGAGGACTATCATCAGCGTCTCGGCAACTCCCTTGAAACTGTAGTAAATCACTACAACAGCTCAAGCAAAGAATTCAAAAAGATAGACAAGGATGTAGTTAGAATTACAGGAAACTCACTAGAAATTGAGACCGTTTTAATAGATAAGCCAGATAACGAAGAATAACTTTTATTAAATCGATTACTTGCAATTTATAGCCATATTTTGTAATATACTAGAACTTCAAAATTCAGATGAAATCCGCGAAGCAGGTGAGTATTGCGACTAAAGTGTAGTAGACCTACTCTGCAGGAGCAAACGGAGCCTGCGACAAAGGTGAGAAACGGAGTTTCGCAAGACCTTGAGCGTTTTGTAATCAAAATGCAAAAGGTGTACTGCTCCTGTAAGGAGTTCGCTGAATTTATAAGTTCTAAAAATTATGGAATTTGCAGTCATACACACAGGCGGGAAACAATACAAAGTCTCAAAGGGAGATGTTGTTAAAATTGAGAAAATCACTGGTGATTTCAAGGTGGGAGACAAGATTGTTTTCGACAAAGTAATACTTGTTGAGGACGGTAAGGACACAACTATTGGCACTCCTTACATAACAGAAGCCTCAGTAGAAGCAACCCTAAAGGAAGTTGGAAGAAACAAGACGGTAGAGGTGGTTAAATACAAACAAAAGAGCCGATACTATAAGAAAAACGGACATCGACAGCCTTGGTTCAAGGTAGAAATAGTTGGGATAAAGTAATAAAATAGCCTCCTCTCGGAGGTTGTTTTATTAAGAACTTTCAGATTTTTGACAAGGTCAAGGCGGAATAAGAAAATAGGAGGAGCTTTACATATCGTAAAGTGACGAGAATTTTTGAAATTCCCACGCAGAGATTGTCCAAATATGGAAGTTCTACTGTCGATTTTTAAGGGCGTTCTTGATGGTGTCACTATCAGAATACTCAAGCTCGGTTCCAGTTGAGAGTCCTCGTCCAAGTGTTGAAATCTTAACATTATTGTCAAGGTTGAACCTTGACAATAAGTCAGTAAGATAAGAAAGTGTGTTTTCGCCTTCAGGGTTATAGTTTAATGCTATGATAATTTCATTCAATCCATCTTTAGATTTTTTTTCAATTATATTTAATAATTCTTTTTGGCGTATTCTCTTTTCAGGATTTTTTTCCAAGATTGGAATATTTCCACCTAACATAAAATAATAACCATTGAAAAAATGCGTTTTTTCAATATTCTCAAAATCTACATCATTGGAAACTATCATAAGTAAAGAGGAGTCTCTTGTGGTGTCTCTGCAAGTTGGACATGTTGAACTTGTGGAATTAGGGAAGAATCTGAAGCAAGAATCGCAGGAGTGAACAGTCGAACGCACTTCATTTATGAGTTTTGATAAATTATTGGCGTAAGCAGGATTTCGATTTAGTAAAAAATATACAAACCTTTTGGCTTGTCTTGGTCCAATTCCGGGAAACTCTTTGAAGAGTTCTATGAGTCTCTGAGTATTGTCCATAAAATAAATATACGAATATTCGAATTATAACAAATCTACGAATGGCTACGAATAATACAATAATTTATTATCTTATTCGTAGCCATTCGTATTATTCGTTTGTTTGCATATTTGTATTATTAGAAGTCTGAGAATTCTTTCTCCGCTCCACCATATTGGGATTTGTCCATTGATTGGAAAGTCGCTTTCTTTTTGTTAAAAAATAGTTCTACTTTTCCGGTTTCTCCATTTCGGTGTTTTTCAATCAATATTTCATATATGTTTGTTTGTTCTGCTTCATCCTTATATTTATCTTCGGTGTGAATAAACATAACGACATCAGCATCTTGCTCAATAGCTCCAGAATCTCGTAGGTCAGAAAGACGAGGGCGACCTCCACGAGCTTCCACCGCGCGGTTTAACTGAGAGAGAGCAAGAACAGGAACATCTAATTCTCGAGCAAGATTTTTCAACGACTTTGAGATTTCAGTTATTTGCTGAACCATGTTATCGCTCTTTGTCTGAGTTGGAACCATAAGCTGGAGATAATCCACGATAATAAGCCCCAATCCTTTTTCACTTTTCAATCTTCTAGCAATCGATTTCATTTTTAAAATATTGTTTCCAGGTTGGTCGTCAATATAAATAGGTGCATTACTCAGTTTGTCGAGTGAACTACGGATAGCGTCAAAATCGTCCTGTCTAGAAAGTTTTCCCGTTCGTAGTTTCCACGCATCGACGTTTGCCTGTGCTGCAAGCATTCTATCTACTAGTTGCTGACTGCTCATTTCTAGTGAAAAAATACCAACAGGTATGTTGTGGTTCACCGCAGCTTGGCGAGCGATGTCCAGCGCTAGCGAAGTCTTGCCCATAGATGGTCTG
This sequence comes from Candidatus Zambryskiibacteriota bacterium, assembly GCA_009694965.1. Lineage (GTDB taxonomy): Bacteria > Patescibacteriota > Minisyncoccia > Phycocordibacterales > DATDWN01 > C7867-006. The sequence continues at coordinate 60,559 of SIBV01000001.1, read as the reverse complement.
GCTGCAAGAATAATCAGGTCAGACTTTTGGAACCCAGAAAGTTTATTATCAATATCATGAAAGCCGGATGGTACTCCACGCATACCTACGCCATCTGTGTGAAGTCGGTCAAGTCTTTCCCATGCTTCAGCTAGTTCTTCCTTGATTGCAACAAATTTATGAGCGGTGTTGAAGTTCGTAACATCAAAAAGTTTTTTTTCTGCACCATCGAGCATCTCTTCAAGTTCTTTGGTTTCATCATAACCGATTTGAGAAATATGGTCAGAGGCTTCGATAAGGCGTCTCATCATATGTTTTTTCTGAACTATTTCGGCATAGTAAGCGATATTGGCAGAAGATGGAACCACGTTTACTATCTCAGTAAGGTAAGTGTTACCACCTATTTGATCAAGCCAACCCTTCTCTTTCAGTTTAGAAGAAACGGATAGTAAATCAATAGGAGATTTTTTTACAAAAAGTTCCATCATTGCGTCATAAATAACGCGATGCTTTTCTGAATAGAAAGAATCCGCCTTTACGACATCAACTATATCGTAGAGTGCTTCAGGCCTGAGCATTATGGAACCCAGAACTGCCATTTCTGATTCCAAATTCTGTGGGGGTATCCTCATACGATTTGTCACCGTTTGAGTGATAATAGTTTTTGTTGGCATGCTTAGATTTTAGCACGTCATGATTTCAAAATTCTATTTAAATGAGTGGTATAACCTGTGGATTGATTAGTGCAAAACAATTAACGAGGAGTGACAAGAGTGCCAGCATCTGTATCTTTGACCTCAAACCCAAAAGTTTCAATTTCCACTCTTAATTCATCACTTTTAACAAAGTCTTTGCCTTCTCGAGCTAAATCGCGATTTTTTATCAATTTTTTTACGTTTTCTGGAATCTCTACAGTTTCAACCTTATTAAGATTCAACCCCAAAACTTTATCAAAATCTATTAAAAGTAGCTTTTTGCTTTTACTGGAAAGCGAGTCGTCTTTGACCATGTCCCAAACTAAGGCCAGGGCTTTCGGTGTATCCAGGTCGTCGTTAACAAACTGCAGAAAATTAGTTTTATATTCCTCCAATTTAGAAAAATCATCGGGAGTGTCATCATCTTTAGCTGCGGTAAAGTTTCTTAATTTTTTCAGGGCAGTCAGCGAACCTTCCAAAGCTTCCCAACTAAATTGAAGTGGCGAGGAGTAACGAGCCGTAAGCAATAAATATCGATAGGCAACAGGGTCAATATTCTTATCCATCAGAGTTTTCAGGGTTGTGTCGTTGCCATCAGACTTTGCCATTTTACCAGAATCAACATTTAGAAATGCATTATGTAACCAATATTTTGCGTATGGATCTCCCGCACAAACAGATTGAGCTATCTCGTTGTTATGGTGCACAGGTATATGATCGATTCCTCCTGTGTGAACATCGAATTCAGGCCCAAGGTACTTTACTGACATTGCCGAGCACTCTATATGCCAGCCCGGGAAACCTTTTCCAAAAGGCGCATTGTAACCAAGTTCACTATTGAATTTCCAAACAGCAAAGTCACGCTGGTTTCTCTTTTCTGGATTTGATCCTACTCTCGATTCACCTTTATCATCAATTTTTATATTCCCAAGTCTTCCATAATCTGGAAATTTACTGATATCAAAATATATTCCATCTGAAATAGCATAAGTAAAACCTTTTTCTTCAAGTTTAGTAACCAAATCAATATCTTCCTTTATGTGATCACTAGCAAAAGGGAAGTTTGCTGGAGTTTCTATGTTTAGAGAGTCCAAATCTTCCTTAAATTTATCAAAGTAAAAATTCGCTACTTCCTTCATAGCCTCTAGAGTCAGAGGCTTGCCTTCGCGCTTCAGAGCTTTTGTCATTTTGTCCTCCCCATCATCCGAGTCGCTAGAGAGGTGTCCAATGTCAGTGATGTTGATAACCTGCTTAACCTCTAGACTATTGTATTCAAACACTCGTCTCAAGGTATCTGCAAAAACGTAACTTCTCAAATTTCCTATATGCGCATAGTTATAAACTGTCGGTCCGCAGTTATACATAGAAACAAAACCAGCCTTTAGAGGCTTAAATTCTTCTTTGTTTCCAGTTAGTGTGTTTTGTAGATAGATTCTCATATTTAATAGTATATAGCTTAATTATTAATTAGGAAACTGATTATGGATTAATCCCGTAGTGAAGTTGGCATTTTATATTTATGCACCTTTAGTGCTATGCCAACTTCTACTACCGGATTGACCACAATGTAGTTTCTTGATCCCGTTAGAGTTTTTGATTATACGAAAGATGCTCATATAGGTTTTAACTTCTACGTTTTAATTATTTGATTAGGTAGGGCTTGCAAAACTCTAACGGGATTGAGACAATAGAGTTCAATATGAATGATTTTTTCAAATACAGAGCTTACGTTTTCTCGAGTCTACTTGTCGTAGGACTTATTTTTTTTACTGGTTATTATTTTGGTAAACAAAATGTTTCTGAAATAAACAAAGTAACAGCGCTAATCAACAAAACAGAAGGTTCTCCAAGTGAAGTAGATTTTGCTTTATTTTGGAAGGCTTGGAATGTGATAAACGACAAGTATGTCACTACAAACAGCACAACTACTGTGAAGATAGACGACCAGGCTAGAGTTTATGGAGCTATCGAGGGTATGGTGATGTCCCTAGGAGACCCATACACCATTTTCCTTCCTCCTGTTGAGGCAAAGATTTTTAGCGAGGAAATAAGTGGCAACTTCGAAGGTGTTGGCATGGAAGTCGGTACAAAAGAAGGAATTTTGACGGTGATAGCGCCACTCAAGGGTACTCCTGCATATAAAGCCGGTATGAAACCTCTAGATAAGATTTTGAAAATTGATGATACTGCTACGGCAGGACTTAGTACAGAAGAGGCAATCAAAATAATTCGTGGGAAAAAAGGTACTCCAGTTAAATTCATAGTTGTTAGAGAGGGCAACAAAGAACCTCTAGAAATTACAGTTATTAGAGATGTCATAAACATGCCAACCGTGGATACCGAGGTGAAGGGTGATGTCTTTATAATTCGTCTCTATAACTTTTCAGCAATATCAGCAAATTTGTTCAGGGAATCCCTCCGAGAGTTCGTTGAGTCTGGAAAAGTAAAACTAATAATAGATGTTAGAGGAAATCCAGGGGGATATCTAGATGCAGCGATAGATATGGCTTCATGGTTTTTGCCAGCAGGAAAAGTAGTTGTAAAAGAGGATTTCAAAGACGAGAAAGATGAACAGATTTTCCGAAGCAAGGGATACAATGTATTCAACGATAATCTTAAACTTGTGGTATTGATTGACGGCGGATCCGCTAGTGCTTCAGAGATTCTTGCGGGAGCACTTCATGATCATGGTGTAGCAAAACTAGTTGGAGTTCAGTCATTTGGAAAAGGTTCAGTACAGGAGCTTATGGACATCGGACAGGGAACTAGTCTCAAAGTTACTATCGCAAAGTGGCTTACACCAAACGGAATATCTATTTCTCATCAAGGTCTAACTCCAAACGAAGTTGTGAAGTTGGATGAGGAGGAGTTTAAGAAGGGGAATGATACTCAGTTGTTAAAAGCGCTGGAAATTCTCAGTAAGTAATATACGAATTAACGAATGAAATACTTTTACGAATGGCTACGAATGAATTCATTCGTAGCCATTCGTTGATTTGCATAATTCGTATATTCGTATATTCTGAATATATGAAAATAATACTTCTGAAAGACATTGCAAAGGTAGGTAAAAAGTACGACATAAAGGATGTGGCGGATGGTTTCGCATTGAATATGCTAATACCACGAGGTCAGGCGCAGGCAGCAACAGCAAACGCAATAAAGAATATTGAAATCTTGAAGGCAACTGATTTGACCGAGAAAAAGGTCCAAGGCGAATTATTGGCGAAGAGTTTTGAAGTTATAAAAAATATAACTTTGAACCTACAAGAAAAGGCGAGTGACAAAGGCCACTTGTTTGCGGGGATAACAAAAGAAAGATTGGCAGAAGAAATTTTGAAGGTAGCTCGAATAAACATTGACCCAGAATCTATAAAATTAGAAAAGCCGTTGAAGGAGGTAGGTGAGCATTCGGTTACTGTTGAGGCAAGTGGCAAAAAAGCCGAATTCAAAGTTATAATAGAAAGTAAATAAAAAAACCACCCGAGAGGGTGGTTTTTTTATTCGAGAAATACCCCGTCAGCTTGCTGCGGGGATTGATATACTAGTATCGGCGGTGGCCGATTCCCCTACGAACATAAGAGCCCTGGTTCGTGCCGCAACCTTCGCAGTTTGCTGCGAGGATGGACGGCACGACTGCTTTTATTGGAGTAATTTTGTTGCGTTTTAAACTATTGAGATTACTTTCTTTACTTGCATTGTATTATCAAAATGCTTCTTTCTTTTTGAGCTGAACTTTACAGTTCCTGGGACAAGAGCATATAGAGTATGGTCTTTGCCCATACCTACGCCTCTGCCAGGCATGACGTCTGTGCCTCTTTGTCGGATTATTACAGATCCAGCTTGTGCCATATCACCTTCAGTGATTTTCACACCAAGGTATTTAGGATTTGAATCTCTACCGTTTTTTGTTGTTCCGGCACTCTTTTTATGAGCCATGACGTTTATGGTTACATAAACGAATTTTCAATTTTCAATTTTCAATTTTAAAACAGAACCCAGTTTAGAAATTAGAAATTAGAAATTAGAAATTCAAAATTATGTAGTGTTTATATAGTGTTATTAAATCGAGACCTTTGTTTTACCCAATAAATATTGTTAAACTGAGTGAGTATGAGTATAAAGGAAATACTTCAAAAAATCAACCCCGTAGTAGAAAAAGGCATTGCTCCAACGGAGCGAACAGGGTTCCATGCCTTTTTTCACTACTGGGTCAACCCCTTTTACAATTTATTTGTAATTCTAACTGTAGCCTTCATTTTCTTTGCCTTAGGGCGAATTTCTGCCTTAGAAGAGGCTCATAAACCAATAAAAATAGAGTATAAGCAAATAAGCCAAACAAATTCACAAACTGGGGCCGTAATACAGTCAGGAGTCGGTTTTCCAGACGTGGGAGCAACCAATCCAAGGGGAGTCCTTGGATCTAAGGATGGGGCTGTTGTAGGGTCAAAAACTGGTAAAAAATACTACTTTCCTTGGTGTGGGACTGTTAAGAGAATAAAGCCCGAAAATCAAGTAAAGTTTGCTTCAATTGAAGAAGCGAAAGATGCCGGATTTACCCCAGGAAAGAACTGTAAGGGATTGAAGTAACTCATTGCATCAAGGTTTGATTGATGTATAATATTAAACATAATAGTTAAATTTTTTACAATATGACTCAAGGAGAAGGAGCACCAAAGGAGCAAGAGGATTTGGATTTAGATAAAAAGATAGCACTTATAAAAGAGCTTCAAAAAATGAATGAAGATTTTCATAAGTTGACTCAAGGAGAGGATGAAAGCGATGAGGATTATAGTTCTCGAACGCAAGTATTTAACTCTCGCATGGATGAATTAGTTAATAACCCTGATTCAAATGTATCGAACTTCTACGATATAGATAGTAATAAACTTCCTTTTGTTTCTTTTGGGGTCTGTATGGTCTAATAATCTTGCCAACTGGTGAGGGTATTATACGTGAGCCCCTTGGTTACGATGGCGATTATGATCATGCGACTCTAATAAATGAAACGAGAGTGGAAACTGTATTAGTTGAACAGGAAAGAAAGTTAAGAGACCAGTTAGAGAAAATCAAAATCGCTAGAGATTCAATTCAGAAGAAATGACCCTATAATTTAATTGAAATAACTAGACTTTGACCAAGGTGGGGTTTTGCGGTATTGTACTGAAATGCGTTTTAAACATCTCCTAACATCCCTCAATGCGGTGTTTTACTTGCTTTAAGATAGGTTAGGAGAAGCATTATAGGAACAAAAAAATATAAATATATGGTAAAAGAAAGCAATTTCGCAATAATTCTTTTCTATAAATACATAGAAATAGACGAACCAGAAAAATTAAAATCAGAGCAGATAGCTCTTGCAACAAAACTTCAATTAAAAGGTAGAGTAATAGTGGCCAAAGAGGGAATCAATGCGACACTTGAAGGCACAACTGAAAATATAGAAAAGTATTTAGAAGTGTATTTGTCCGATATACGTTTTTCTGATACTCACATAAAGAAAAGTGTTGGAACAGGAAGCGCTTTTCCAAAGCTTTCAGTAAAACTGCGAAAAGAGATAGTGACCCTAGGTTTAGAGAATGATATTGATCCAAATAAAATAACAGGTAAACACTTGAAACCTGAAGAATTGAAAAAATGGTATGAGGAAGGCAAAGAGTTTTATGTTGTAGATATGAGAAATGATTATGAATTCAAGGTAGGCAAGTTTAAGGATTCAGTTTTGATGCCAGTGCAAAACTTTCGCGATATTCCGGCCTCACTTTCTCATATTGAGAGCTTTAAGGATAAAACAGTACTTACTGTTTGCACTGGGGGAGTTAGATGCGAAAAAGTTTCAGGACTTCTTGTCAGAGAAGGATTCAAGGATGCGTACCAACTAGATGGGGGAATTGTTTCTTATATGGAGAAATTTCCAGGGGAAGAGTTTGAGGGGACTTTATATGTTTTCGATAAACGGATAACTACGGACTTTGATTCCAAAGACAATCATGTGGTTGTAGGCAAGTGTGATAAATGCGAAGAGTTTTCAGAACGTTATGTAAATTGTCGGAATCCCGAGTGTAATAAGCATTTTATCTGCTGTGAGAGTTGTTCAGAAGATGACGGAAGATCATTTTGTAATCCAGAGTGTAGAGACAGTATTCTAGTAAAATAAAAGTTTTAATCAGACGGTGTAAATAAAAAGCTTCTTACCTCGTTTAGAATTTGGGTTTATATTTTGCAAATCAATCACCTTACTTGGTTTGTAATTATCTAGTTCAAAATCGCAAGACACGATGGTTGTGCCAGGTTTACATTGGGCTTTTATATTATGAATTAGTCGATTTATGACTTTTGGATATAGATATAGAAATACGTGAGTAGCATCTTTTAAGTCTGTCCTGAAAATATCCTCTCTTTTAATCGTGATATTTTTGTAGGATCTCGTTTTGAATTTGGCCAAGAGAAATGGCAGGAAAGCTATTTCTACACCTACAGCCTTAATCATCGGGTACTCGAGAGAAGCCTCTGTGAGTATTCGTGCGTCACCACAACCCAAATCGAACAAAACACTGTCGTTGTTTAGGTTTAAATTGGAAACGATTTCTTTTTCAATTTCTTTTGGTACCGGGACAAACGGTGCATGAGTTGTAAATACAGCAATAAATTGTGCTAAGACAAATAGAATAAAAACTACTGATAAAATTATGAATAGAAGGTAAATACTGAAAACGACTAAAATCATTTATAAAATATATAACAAAGGTTTAGGCATTACAAATGTTACACTGGTTATTTACGAAATATAAGTTTCATTGTAGAATAGATAAGTTATGGAAAAAACTACTAAGAATGTCCCGATTAAGGAAATAATAAAAAAGTTTTGGGAGGGAACTAGGCCTAACAAAGTGATGTTTTTTTCTTCCATTTTCTTATATCTTGGTACACATATTATATATGTTTTTATTCCACTTTATTACAAAAAGTTTTTTGATCTCATTACTAGTTCTACTGACAATGAGTTAACTGCACTTCTGTTAACTAAGGTGATATTTGCCGTTTTGCTTTTACATCTTTTAGGGTGGCTAATGTTTCGTACAGGGTCATATATTTGGAGTTGGATGCAGTCAATCGTTATGGCACGTTTAAAACAGAATAGTTTTGACTACATGATTAATCACTCATATACTTTTTTTGCCAATAATTTTGGAGGAAGCCTCGTTCAAAAAATTGGTCGTTTTACCCGCTCTTATGAAGTATTAACCGATACTTTAGTTTTCAATCTGATGCCTTTAGTAGTTGCAGTTGTTGGTTCGATTTGGATTGCATGGTCTATCGTTCCAATTCTTTCAATTATTCTATGCGTGTGGGTTATTTCTATAGTAACTTTCAGTATTTTCTTTTCTAAGTGGAAATTAAAGTATGACACAATTGCTGCTGCGTCTGGTTCTAAAACAACAGGATATTTATCAGATTCTGTAACAAATAATATCGCTGTATCATTTTTTACAGGTCACGATTATGAACTTGAAGGATTTAGGGAAGTTTCCAATGATCAAGCCAAAAAAACTTTATTTTCATGGCAGCTAGGAAATGTGGTGGATGCAATTCAATCATTAATGATAGCCCTAGTTGAGTTTTTTGTATTTTACTATGCAATAAAGTATTGGGAGATGGGTTTGGTAACTGTAGGAACTTTTGTTTTAGCTCAAACCTATATCATTGAATTGGCAAATAAACTTTGGGGTCTAAACAGAATAATTCGTTCTGTTTATCAAAGTCTCGCTGATTCAAAAGAAATGGTTGATATTCTGCTCACACCTTATGAAATAAAGGATGAACCCAATGCAAAACTTTTAGAAGTTCCGAGGGGTGAAATTTTATTTAATAATGTTTCCTTTAATTTCAGTGATAATACCAGAGTATTAAATGGAGTAAGTGTCACAATAAAATCTAAAGAAAAAGTGGCAATTATTGGTCACTCTGGAGCAGGTAAAACCACTTTTGTTCGGTTGATTATGAGACTTTATAATGTAACAAGGGGTCATATAAGCATTGATGGACAAGATATAAGCAAAGTTACTCAAAACAGCCTTCGTCATAATGTAAGCTTTGTGCCTCAGGATCCAGTTCTTTTTCACAGAACTCTGATGGATAATATTCGTTATGGTAAGAGGGATGCTTCTGATGAGGAAGTTATACAAGCAGGAAAATTAGCTCATTGTGATGAATTTATTGACAAGCTTCCCTTAAAATACGAAACTTTTGTTGGAGAAAGAGGCATTAAACTTTCTGGCGGGGAGAGACAGAGAATTGCTATTGCAAGGGCGATATTAAAACGCGCACCAATTCTTATTTTCGATGAGGCAACATCAAGCCTCGATTCATATTCTGAGTCCCTAATTCAAGATGCACTGGAAACTCTAATGAAAGATTGTACAACAATTGTTATTGCCCACAGACTTTCAACTGTCAAAAAAATGGATAGAATTATTGCCATGGAAGATGGTTCTATTGTAGAAGAAGGGACTCATGATGAATTGGCAAATAAAGATGGGGGATTGTATAAGAAACTTTGGGATTTACAAGTCGGTGGCTTTTTATAAAAAATCACGCATATGGCACAAGAAAAAGTTTGGAATGATGAATACAGAAAATCAAAACTTTTGACCAAGGAAAATAAACCGCAATCTGATGTGGTTAGATTTGTACAGTTTTTGAAAAAAGAAGAAGGAGTTGTAATAGCCAGTCTCAAAGTACTTGATTTGGGTTCTGGAATCGGTAGAAATAGTTTTTACTTTGCAGAACTTGGTGCAAAAGTCACTGGTTTGGAGATCTCAAAAATAGCAATAAAAATAGCCGAAGCTAACATATCAAGGACTATCCTTGATATAAAATATGTTAAGCAAAGTATTGGAGAAAAGTTTCCGCTAGAAGATAATTCAGTTGATCTTGTGCTAGATGTGACCTCATCGAATTCATTAACAGAAGAAGAGAGAGAAATTTACTTGTCTGAAACTAATCGGGTTTTAAAAACTGGAGGTTATTTTTTTGTTAAAGCCTTATGTAAGGATGGTGACGAGAATGCCAAGTATCTTGTAAAAAACTTCCCAGGAAAAGAGAAGGATACATATGTAATGCCTGAACTGGGTGTGACAGAGAGAGTCTGGAGTAAAGAAGATTTTATTTCTACTTATTCAAATTATTTTAAAATTTTACATTTAGAAAAAAAGACCAGTTACAGCAGAATGAACGGACGTTCCTATAAGCGAAACTTCTGGATTGGATATTTGAAAAAATAAAGAGATTTGGTACAATATGCTTATGTCTAAAAAAATCTCGCTTTCTGGGGTAAAACCAACCGGAAGGCCACATATTGGTAACTACTTCGGAGCAATGAAGCAATTTGTGGATATGCAGGATGAACATCAGTCTATGGTTTTTATTGCGGATTATCATGCGCTAAATTTTATTCAAGATGGGAAGGAGATGAAACAGAAGATTATAGATCTCGCTATTGATTACCTTGCAATTGGTCTTGATCCACAGAAAACCATTTTATATAAGCAATCAGACATATCAGAGCACACTGAACTTGCGTGGATTTTCGATACTATTACGACAATGCCTTATCTTATGAGAGCCCATGCTTACAAGGATGCCGAGGCAAAGGATAAGGAGATAAGTGTTGGTTCGTTTAACTATCCGATGCTTATGGCTGCGGACATTCTTTTATATGATGTAGATGTTGTTCCAGTAGGACAAGACCAAAAACAACACGTAGAATATGCTCGAGACACTGCCCAAAAGTTTAATCACACATTTGGACAAGAAGTTTTCAAACTTCCTGAGGCGAAAATCCTCGATGAAGTAGCTGTGGTCCCAGGTACGGATGGCAGGAAGATGAGTAAGAGTTATGGAAATACTATTCCGCTGTTTGCGACACTCGATGAAATTACTAAGGCCGTAATGTCTATCCCGACAGACTCACTACCAGTTGATGCAGAGAGAAATCCAGAGGAAGATAATGTTTTCAAACTCCATAAACTTTTTTCAAAAAGCGACGAACTATTTAATTTGAGAGAGAAGTACGAAAAGGGTGGAATGAGTCACAAAGAATCCAAAGAGTTATTAATAAAAAATATAGATGCGTTTATCGCACCATTACGAGAAAAAAGAAAATTATTGGAGAATGATATTGAGTTTGTCATGGATGTTTTGAAAGAAGGGGGTAAACGAGCGAAAATGAAGGCAGAGAAGAAGATGGAGGAGGTACGAGAAGCAATAGGAGTTAAATTGTATTAAACATCCAAATTTAGCGAACTTCTTTGTTGGATTTCGGTAAAATAATCCTCACCTTATACTTATAAGGCTCGTTATATTTTCCTCATCCGCCTTGAATTTCATCTAAATTTGAAAATGATGTAAAAATTCGAAAAGAATTCGGTTTACAGTAAATTTTTTACTAGTACTAACTAAAAACTTTTACTACACTAACTTCTACGGTCGTAGAAGTTAGTGTAGTATGGAATTGACGGAATAGACAGGATAGATTGAATAAGGTTGATTATAGTGATGCTAGTTAGCAATACTTATTAGGCTACATGATTGTGATACTTAGTTTGGTTTGAAATAATAAATGTGTTAGAATTTTAAAATCGGTAAACGAACTTTACCCGAACACCAAGTTTGCCGTCATCCTGCTTTTTCAATAAAACTAACAACAAAATTTATTATTTGATAAAATTATTATGACTGAAATTATTTCAAAACAGGACAGTAAAAGCAACGGCAAAATTGGTGTGCGGGTGTATATAAAGGATTTGAGCGGCCATATTGGCGAAGAAATTACGATATCTGGCTGGGTGGATGTCCGTCGAGACCAAGGAAAGATGGTTTTTATGGATATGCGAGATATGACTGGCAAGGTTCAATGTGTTGTTTTACCGAATCATCCTGAAGCGATTGAACAAGTAAAGGACGTTAGAACTGAATGGGTATTATCAGTTAAAGGTTTAGTAAACAAAAGACCGGAGAGAAATGTTAAAGCTGGAGTTTTAAACGGAGATATTGAACTTGAGATTTTGCATGTTGAAGTTTTGAATAAATCATACACAATCCCTTTTGATATTGGAGGAGATACAAGAGAAATAAATGAAGAAGTAAGATTGAAATATAGGTATGTTGATTTGCGTTCAGACAGAATGCAGAAAAATATTCGCAATCGACACAAGGTAATAAAATTTATTAGAGATTTTCTTGATACAGAAAGTTTTATCGAGGTAGAGACACCTATACTTACAAAATCCACCCCTGAAGGCTCAAGAGACTACGTAGTTCCTGCTAGACTTTATCCTGGAAAGTTTTATGCGCTTCCGCAATCCCCGCAGCAATACAAACAACTTTTAATGACAGGAGGGGTGGAAAAGTATTTCCAAATTGCTCGATGTATGCGAGATGAAGATACAAGAGGGGATAGACAACCAGAATTTACTCAGTTAGACCTTGAAATGAGTTTTGTGAAAAGAGAAGATGTTATAGAGTTGAACGAAAAGTTGCTTATAGATTTGGTTACAAAACTATACCCAGAAAAGAAAATTCAACAAATTCCTTTTCCTAGATTTACTTATCAGGAAGCAATGGAAAAGTATAATTCCGATAAGCCTGATGTTAGAGAAAACAAAGAAGACCCAAATCTTTTGGCTTTTTGCTGGGTTATTGATTTTCCATTCTTTGAAAAAACAGATACTGGAGCATGGACATTTACGCACAATCCTTTTTCAAGGCCAAAGCCTGAACACCTAGAATGGTTAATGAACAAGGAAAATATTGGAGGAATTCTTACTTCACAATACGATGTGGCCTTAAACGGAATGGAAATTGGGGGAGGAAGTATTAGAAATCATAATCCTAAAGCCTTGGAAAAAGTATTCGAGATTATGGGACATAGTTTGGAGGGAATCCAAAAAAACTTTGGACACATGATGGCAGCATTTTCACTTGGTACTCCACCTCACGGAGGAATCGCATGGGGACTAGATAGATTGATTATGCTTTTACAAAATGAGCCGAATATTCGTGAAGTTATTCCTTTTGCTAAAACTGGAGAAGGAAAGGACCTTATGATGGATTCGCCGTCTGAAATTTCAGAAATGCAGCTTTTAGAATTGGGGATAAACATAAAGAAAAGTAGTTAAGTTTAAATACCAATTAAATGGATAGTTCTTACAATGTTAAAACTCATATTTTTGAGGGTCCACTTGATACTCTGCTTTCTCTTATCGAAAAGCGGAAACTTTTTATAAATGATATTTCCTTGGCACAAGTTGCTGATGATTATATCGCTTATATAAAATCACTTTCCGATTTCCCAATTGCTGACTCAGCACACTTTATTCTGATTGCCTCAACTCTTGTTCTGATAAAATCGAAGTCTCTACTACCAAATCTATCTCTTTCAGAGGAAGAAGAGTCCACTATTGATGACTTGGAAGACAGATTAAAACAATATCAAAAGTACAAAGCTTTGAGTCTTCATCTGAAAGAACGTTTCGGTATAAACGTAGAGTATCTCAGGTTACCAGAAAAAGAAAAGATTGTTGTTTTTACTCCTGACAAAAATACCTCAGTAGATGGACTCCACGAAACCATACAAGCTGTAATAAAACAAATCCCAAAAAAAGAGTTTGTGCCAAAAGCTATAGTCCAAAAAGTTATTTCTCTAGATGAAACAATAGAAAGTTTAACAAGAAGAATAACAGAAAGTATGAAAATGAGTTTCAAAGATTTTTCGGGTATTGGTAAGGCTGACAAAGTAAATGTTATAGTAAGTTTTCTTGCTATGTTAGAATTGGTCAAACAGGGAATTATTCAAGTGAGACAGGATAGAGATTTCCATGACATAGAAATGGAGAATCAATCAATAGGCGTTCCTAGATATTGATTTTCTAGTTCGTAAAGTCCATAAAGTCTATAAAGTAAATGCAGAATGAATTAACAAAAAAAATAGACCCGCACACTAAGGTTGCTATCATTCTGTTTTTTCAAAATAAAATCAGTCATAGTAAAACATTTTCAATAAAATTTACTTAAATCTTTATGCTTGAGCAGAATATAAAAAACAATAGCAATCTTAGTGTGCGGGTGGAGGCGATTCTTTTCTACTTGGCTGAGCCTGTGGAGATTAAATTTCTAGTAAAAACTCTTGAAGTTCCAAGGGAAGATATCGTGGATGCTATTAACGAAATAGAGGCTTCACTTTCAAATAGAGGTATAAAAATTGTTAGACATAACGATGAGGTGTCTCTCGTAACGTCTCCAGAGCTCGGAGGTCTCATAGAAAAGATTATAAAAGAGGAGAGAGAAAGAGACTTAGGAAGAGCTGGAATAGAAACACTGGCTATTGTGGCATACAAAGGTCCAGTAAGTAAAAAGGAAATAGAGTACATAAGAGGAGTAAACTCTCAATACGCACTGAGAAATCTGCTTTTACGTGGTTTAGTTGAAAAAAAAGGAAGTGAGACTCTAGAGAGGGTCATAGTGTATAGTATTACAACTGAAACGTTGAGGTTTCTGGGGCTCGGCAACATTTCAGATTTACCTGAGTACAAGGAAGTCCAGAAGCAATTGGAAGTAATAGAAGAGACAGAAGAGGAAAAAGACGTGATAGAGGACACAAGAGACGCCAATGGAGACTAGTGAAATACAGACAGATATAATATCCAAAAGACTTTTCGCATTTAACGCGGTAGTTGTTTTTCTGATAGTTGTAATGCTTTTTGTAATAAATTCCTCCATTGAGAAAAAAGAAGCGAAAAAAATCGTTTCCGAAAAAAATAGTGAATCCACCGCTTTCAACAATATAAATTTAGAGGCAAAATCGGCTTATGTATATGATGTGAGAGAAAGCAAAGTTCTTTTCAAAAAAAATGAATTCGCACAATTTCCTTTAGCATCCATTACGAAACTTATGATGGCTCTCACTGCAGTGGAACTTATTCCGAGAAATTCTAGAGTAACAATAAAAAAAGAATTTCTCTCTGCCGAAGGCGACACGGGGTTATTAGCGGATGAATCGTGGACATTGGCAAAGCTTTTGGATTTCTCATTACTTGTTTCGTCGAATGACGGCGCAAGATCAATAGCGTCTGTTGTAGGAGCGATGGATCTTAGAACAAATGATTATAATCTAGGAAGAGCTGACTTTATTGCAAAAATGAATGCTGTAGCAAAAAAGTTGGGTTTAAAACAAACATATTTTACAAACGAAAGTGGTTTGGACATGGGGGGAGTAAGTGGGGGGTACGGCTCAGCGATAGACGTTGCAAAACTGATGAGTCATATTTTAAAAGTAAGTCCAGAAATGGTAGAGGCAACAAAGTATGAGTTTATTGACATTTCATCTCTCGAAAAAGTTCACAGGGCAGAAAATACCAATATTTATATAAATAAAGTTCCAGGTTTGATGGCTTCTAAAACGGGCTACACAGAAATGGCCGGCGGAAACCTTGTAATTGCTTTTGATGCATCCATAGGACATCCAGTAGTTGTTGTCGTTTTGGGTTCAACTATTGATGGAAGATTTAAAGATGTAGAAGCTCTAGTTAAGGCTAGTTTGGCGTATATAAGAGAATGATGTAAACTTGGGTGTATGTGTGGAATTACTGGGGTTTTAAGCCCTAATATTGAGAATAAAGAGCTCCTGATAGGGGATATGGTCTCCAGAATTACTCATCGTGGGCCAGACGATGACGGTTTTTATGTAGATAAATTTGTGGGGCTAGGTATGAGGCGACTAGCTATTATTGATCTAGAAACAGGCAGGCAACCTGTAACTTCTAGTGATGAAAAAAAATTAATATTTTTCAATGGAGAAATATATAATTATAAAGAATTAAGATCTGAACTTGTAGAAAAGGGAGTAAAGTTTAAAACTCATTCTGATACAGAAGTTGTTCTTCATATGTTTGAAATGTATGGAGAGAAAATGCTACTTCGACTTCGTGGTATGTTTGCTTTTTGTATTTACAATACAGAAACAAAAGAAGTCTTTATCGCAAGAGACTTCTTTGGAATAAAACCTCTTTATTATTTGATCCAAAACGAAGAGATTGTTGCTTTTTCATCTGAGATAAAAAGCTTCATGTCGTTTCCTGGTTTCAAAAAAGAAATAAACGACGCAGCTGTTGTGAACTTTCTATCTTTTCAGTATAACCCTTTAACTGAAACTTTTTTCAAAAACGTATATAAACTGCCACCTGCTCACTACATGAGAATTAATTTGGTTACCAGACAAACGATTATTCAAAAGTATTGGGCTTTCGAATTCGCTCAGAATAATAATTTGGATGAAAATCAAACAAAGGAAAAAATATTTGAGACTATCAAGGATTCTGTTTCGCACCATATGATTGCGGATGTTCCTATCGGCGCGTTTCTATCTGGTGGAATAGACAGCAGTATTATCACAACGCTCATGCAGAAAGTTCGTGGGGAGAAAAAGATTAAAACTTTTACGGTAGGCTTCAACACTTTGACTGAGAGAAATGAAGCAAAGGAAACCTCTAGTTTTCTCGGAACTGATCACACTGAGATAATGATTGGTCCTGATGAGTATTTCGACAATTTAAAAAAGGCAGTTTATCACTTTGATGAGCCTGTAGCAGATCCGAGCGCAATAGGACTGTATTTTGTGGCGAGAGAAGCGCGAAAGCATGTAAAAGTCGTGCTTTCAGGTGAGGGTTCCGACGAACTTTTTGGGGGATACAATATTTATCTGGCACCTATGGCTCGGATGAAAATGATTTGGGTTCCGAGGGAAATTTTGAAAATGTTTCTCAGTTTACCTTTTGCGTTTTTTGGTAAGAATTATATAAGGCGCGTTTACGAACAACTAGAGGAGTGGTACATAGGCAACGCAAATTTGTTCAAACGCGACGAAATAGAGGCTTTGTGGAAAGGAAGAAAACAAAGACTACTTTCTCTTGATCCTTTGTATAAAAATGTCTTAGGTCTAAGTGATTCAACCAAGATGCAATATATTGATATTCATACATGGTTAGTCGGTGACATATTGGCAAAAGCAGATAAAATGACAATGGCGAATTCACTTGAATTACGTGTACCTTTCCTTGATATCGAGGTCGCAAAGCTCGCAGCGACTCTTCCAGACAGTTTCAAGTGGAAGAATGGTATCACTAAGTATCTTCTGAGAGAGGCTTTCAATAAAGTTATTCCTGAATCTACTAGGAATCGTAAGAAACTGGGTTTCCCAACTCCAGTTAAGGATTGGTTCACAACCGAGAAGCAAGACATCTACGATATTATCTTGAAAAATGAATACATTCAAAATAATATGAATCTAGACTTTATTAAAAATTTAATAGATAGACACGTGGCAAAAAAGGTCGACAATTCTAGGAAAATATATGCGCTTCTAGTTTTGTCACTGTGGTATGATGTGTTCATTAGTGAAAAGTCCATAAAGTTATAAACTTTATAACTTTACAAATTTTTAACTTTATAACTTATTTATGAATATTGATATCTTAAAGGTTGTTTTTCCCGCAATTCTTACATTTTTTTTGGCTATTTCCATAACTCCATTTATAACTCACTACTTATATAAGTATAAAATGTGGAAGAAGAGACCCCGAACTGACGATACAGTTGAAGGGCTTGAAGAAATTTCTCCAGAATTCAAAAGAATACAAAACTCTACTGAGGAAATGAGGACTCCAAGACCCGGAGGCATAATTGTTTGGCTTTCAGTATTTCTTTGTTTAATAATTTTGTATTTTGTTTCAAGAATTTTCCCAAACAACGTAGTAGTTGATTTGGATTTTTTTAGTAGAAATCAGACACTACTTTTGATCTTCACACTACTGTCTGGGTCGCTCATCGGCCTCATGGATGATCTTCTTGCAATAAATGTACAAAAAGGAATTTTTGTTAATGGTTTTCCTAGGGTTTGGATGATAGGCATAGTGTTCCTAGTTGGACTTTCAGCAGGACTTTGGTTCTTTTTGAAACTTGATGTTTCGTTTATTCATATTCCATTTGGAGGGGACTTGGAGTTAGGCTGGCTGATTGTTCCTTTTTTTCTTCTGGTCTTTTTTGGGACTTTTTCTTCAGGAGTTATTGACGGCATAGACGGTCTTGCTGCTGGAGTTATGTCTACAATTTTTGCTGCTTTCGGAGTGATTGCTTTTTTTCAAAATCAGATCGACATTGCAGCTTTTTGTGTTGCACTCACAGGAGCCTTGCTTGCGTTTCTCTGGTTTAATATCCCGCCTGCAAGGTTTTATCTAGGGGAAACGGGTATGCTCGGTCTAGTTTTTACTCTGCCTATTATCGCATTTCTCACAAATCAGATCCTGATGCTTCCACTTATTGCCACTCTTCTCGTTTTAACATCGCTTTCCTCATTTATTCAAATAGTATCGAAAAAAATCTGGGGCCCAAAAGGTAAAGTTTTTCGAGTTGCTCCTCTGCATCATCATTTCGAAGCGATAGGCTGGTCAAAAGAAAAGGTAACGATGAGGTATTGGGTTATTAGTGTTGTCTCAGCTATAATTGGCGTTATAGTAGCCTTGATAAGCTAAATTTTACTTTTTTTGGTGTATAATGTTTTGAATGAAGAAACTAAAAGTTGATATTCCATTTCTAGTTTCTATTTTTATCCTTGTCGGTGCAGGATATCTGATTTTCAGTTCTGCGTCGCTTGGGTTGCTTTCTAGTCAGACTGCAAAATACGCAAATGTGGCCTTCAATCAAACTTTTTTTGGTCTTTTTTTAGGCGTAATAGCTTGCATCATAACTTCCCAAATAGACTATAAGATTTATAGAAAGTATGCATTTTATATTTATATAATTGCGGTTCTCTTTACTCTAGCGGTTTTTATTCCCGGTCTTGGTGTTGAATATGGAGGAGCTCATCGTTGGATAAAACTGGGCCTTCTCTCGTTTCAACCATCCGAGTTTCTGAAAATTGGTTTTATTATTTTTCTCTCTGCATGGATTGCATCAGTCAAAGATAAAGCCAGAACGTTTAGATATGGATTATTACCTTTTATAATTCTGACTTTTATTACAGGAGTTATCTTGTTAATACAGCCAGACACTGATACTTTTGCTATAACAGTATTTGCAGGAATAGCTATCTATATTGTTGGAGGTGGAAGATGGAGATATATTTTGATACTTGGAATTATTGGAATTATGGGGGTTGGTGTTCTGGCATACACGAGGCCATATGTAAAAAGTCGTATCACAACTTTCATATATCCATCAATGAATTCGCTCAGTAGTGGTTATCAAATTCAACAATCTCTCATTGCGGTAGGTTCGGGAGGAATTTTCGGTAGAGGTTTCGGGCAAAGTATTCAAAAATTTAATGTGCTACCAGAACCGATAGGGGATTCAATATTTGCGGTTGCGAGTGAAGAGTTCGGATTTGTCGGGGCGGTCAGCATTATCTTACTTTTCATATTTTTTGCCTTCAGAGGGCTCAAAATAGCCAATAAAGTTCCTGACTCCTTCGGTAGACTAATGGTTGTGGGAATTGTTATAATGATTACGTCACAGGCTTTTGTAAACATCGGGGCTATGGTTGGGGTTTTGCCGTTGTCTGGTATCACGCTGCCCTTTATAAGTCACGGCGGAACTGCGTTATTTATGACCTTGGCAGAGGTTGGAATAATTTTAAATATTTCCAAGAATCAAAAGAAAGCTTAAACATGCGAATATGCGAATAGATAAATAACATTCTTTCTTATTCGTAGCCATTCGTAGATTAGTATTATTCGCATATTCGTATATATATTTATGAAAATATTACTTACAGGAGGAGGAACAGGAGGACACTTTTATCCACTCATTGCAGTCGCTGAGGAATTAAACAAAATTTCAAAGGAGAATCGTCTACTTCGACCTGAGCTTTTCTATATGTCGACGGAGCCTTATAACGAAGGCTTACTGTTCGAAAATAATATTCAATTTGAAAAAGTTAGCGCGGGAAAAGTTAGAAGGCAGTCCTCACCTTTGAATCTGATTCTAAATTTTATTGATCTTTTTAAAACTGGAGTTGGTGTTTTGAAAGCGTTATGGAGAATTTTTATTATTTACCCTGATGTAATATTCAGTAAGGGTGGTTATGCGAGTTTTCCTGCACTTTTTGCCGCAAGAATTCTTCGAATTCCTGTCGTTATACATGAATCAGATAGTATTCCGGGAAAAGTAAATGCGTGGGCAGGTAAATTCGCTCGAAAGGTTGCAGTTTCCTATCCAGATGCGGTTCAGTATTTTAAAAAGGAGAAAACAGCTTATACGGGAAATCCAATACGAAAAGATATCAAGGAAACCCTAAGGGCTGGATCATATGAGCTATTTGGATTTACTGAAGCCATACCAACACTTCTAATACTTGGTGGGTCTCAAGGTTCGAAGTTTATAAATGAAGTGATTATGGATTCCCTGCCTCAAATGGTAAAGAAATATCAGGTCGTTCACCAAGTGGGAAAAAATAATATAAGTATAATTGAGGAAACTGCAAATGTGGTTTTGTTAAATAGTTCACATAAGGACAGGTATAAACCATCCGCTTATTTGAATGTTTTAAACATGCGTATGGCTGCTAGTATTGCAGATATTATTATTTCACGTGCAGGATCCACAATTTTTGAAATTGCCTTGTGGGGTAAGCCTTCTATTATTGTTCCAATTCCAGAACCTACTTCGCATGATCAGAGAAGTAACGCCTATGCGTATGCGAGATCTGGAGGAGCAATAGTGATCGAAGAAAAAAATCTTACATCTGGAGTTTTATTATCAGAAATTGAAAGAATCTTGTCTAATCCAACCGAAAAAGAAAAAATGTCGCATTCAGCGAGCGCTTTTGCCAGAGCCGATTCAGCACAGCTGATTGCGCAGGAGGTGATATCCATCGCCCTCGAACACGAGATATAAAATAGTTGAAAGTTTATAAAGTTTATAAAGTTCGTAAGGTGAACACAAATGCAGAAAAATAACAATCAAAAAGTAGTAACTAGGTTCGCGCCGTCTCCGACGGGCTTTATGCATATTGGTAGTATTAGAACTGCTCTTTTTGCTTATTTATTTGCCAGAAAAAATAATGGGACCTTTATTTTGAGAATCGAGGATACCGACAAAGAGCGGGAAGTGCCGGGCTCAATAGACCACATTCAGAATTCTCTTAAATGGTTAGATTTGAACTGGGACTTTGGGCCAGACAAACCAGGGCCATTTGGTTCTTGCATTCAATCTGAAAGACTTCCAACGTATGTGGAATATGCAAAAAAACTTATTGATAAAGGATTGGCGTACCCAGATCCATATACACAAGATGAATTAGCTCTGTTTCGCAAGAAAGCTGATGAAGAGAAGAGGCCGTTTCTTTTTAGAGATCACAGACCAGACAAATTTGAGGAATGGGACGGAAAGAAGCCATTGCGTTTTAAGGTGCCTGAAATAAAGAGATATAAATGGACGGATGCAGTAAGAGGGGAGCTCGAAGCTGGGGAGGAAGCATTGGACGACTTTATTCTAATTAAAGGCGACGGTTATCCAACATACAACTTTGCTCATATTATTGATGACTTAAATATGAATGTGACCCATGTCATGAGAGGTGAGGAGTTTATTTCTAGCACTCCAAGATTTCTCAGTTTGTATGATGCACTAGAAATCCCTTATCCAGTTTTTGTGAGTCTTCCAACTATTTTAAGAGATGATAAAACGAAAAAACTTGGGAAGCGGGATGGAGCAAAAGATATTTTTGAATACAGGGATGAAGGTTTTTTACCTGAAGCTATGATTAATTTTCTTGCACTGATTGGTTGGAATCCTGGGACGGAGCAAGAAATTTTTTCAAGAGAGGAACTCGTAAAAGCGTTTTCAATAGATCAAATTCAGAAGTCTGGGGGTGTTTTTAATGAAGAGAAATTGGCTTGGATGAACAAAGAACATATGAAATTACTTCCCGAGAGTCTTGTAAGAGAAAGCGTTTTGGAACGTCTGAAACATAGTACAACTATTACCGGAAATGCATTATTGAATAATGAAAAATTTATGAAAAAGATAACCCCTATTATTATGGATCATATTTCCAAATGGTCAGACATTAACACTATGACTGAAGCTGGAGAGCTTACATATTTCTTTAACACGCCACAATACGACACAGCTCTTTTACTTTGGAATGGAAAACTTACATTAAAGGAAACAAAAAAACATTTGGAATGGCTAAAAAATACTTTGAACGAAACAAAACCAGAATCATTTTCTGACGCAGAAAACCTAAAGACTTTAATATTTGACTATGCTACACAAAATGGAAAGGGAAACGTGCTTTGGCCACTTCGGGTAGCGCTTTCTGGTATGGAGAAAAGTCCTGATCCATTTACACTGTTATACGTTTTAGGAAAACAAGAGAGCCTTCTGAGAATAGATAACGCTTTGAAAAAATAATGCCTCGTAGTAGAACTTGGTATAGTACTTCGTACTTGAAAATTGATACCAACTTCACTACAAGGCTATCCGGTAGTGAAAATGACATCAAAATTAAAAAATCTCAATAAAAGTGAAGCCAGAGTTGCTCGTAGAGCTATGTCATTTTCTACTATCTGGATGTTATGGCAATTGAAGTACATTCTTTTTATAGTTTTATTTGTATTCTGTACCAATACGGCTTTTTCACAGACTGAATCGGAGGAAGTACTGAAAGCTAAAATCGAAGAAAGAAGCACACAAATCAAAACTCTTGAGGAGGAAATTTTGAAATATAATCTAGAAGTTTTAAATGCTGGTACTCAGGCGAAAACACTTGTCAATACAATAAAAACATTGGACCTCACAAAAAAAAAGATTTCTACGGATATAAACTTAACACAGTCAAAAATAGCTAAGACAGAGCTTACTATCGAACAACTAGAAAATGAAATAGGAAAAACAGTTAATCATATTGGTATAAATAAACAGGCCATAATTTCCGCCTTGAAGAGTCGTCAGGAACTAGAAAACAGAGGGATACTCCAGATCTTGCTTTCAAAGGATAGTATAGGTGAGATTTGGAAGGATTTAGATAACTTAGAACAAATACAGGAGACAGTTAGGGGTAAAACTATGGAGTTAGGTGTTTTGAAGGTTGAAATGGAAAAAAAGCAAGAAACCTTTCAGGGCCAAAAAAAGAGTTTAGTTAATCTCAAACAAGATCTAAGTGGAAAGAAACAGGCTGTGGAATCAACAGTGAAGGAGAAGGCTACAGTACTCGCAATTACAAAAAATAAAGAGTTGGCTTTCAAAGAGCTTGTCAAAACAAAAGAAGAACAGAAAGAGCAGTTTGAACAGGAACTTTTCGAGTACGAGTCACAGTTAAATATCTTGATTGATAAGGGTAGTTACCCGAAGGCAAAGTCCGGAATACTTTCATGGCCTCTAGACAATGTTTTCATAACACAAAGATTCGGTAAAACAGTTGGAGCTGAGAAACTCTATACTTCAGGGAGTCACAACGGAATTGATATGAGAGCGAGTGTGGGAACTAAAGTTAAAAATGTTTTAGATGGTACGGTTGTTGGAACAGGGAATACGGATTTGTATCGAGGATGTTATTCTTTTGGAAAATGGGTAATGATCAAACACGACAATGGTCTCTCGACTATTTATGCACATCTCTCTGTAATTAGTAGCTTCCAAGGCCAAAGACTGGCAACAGGGGATTTGATAGGATACTCAGGTAATACTGGGTACTCAACTGGACCCCATCTTCATATTAGTGTTTATGCAACTCAAGGAGTTAGAATAGAGCAATATGTAAACAGTCGTGGTTGTAAACAAGCAACGATGCCTCTGGCAGATATCAAAGCTTACCTAGATCCTATGGCTTATTTTCCTAAAATATAAGATAATTAATTTATGAAAACTAGCGAAGGTTTTATTGGAAAAGTTTTACTTATAATAGTTGCGATACTGTTTGCTAAATATTATTTTGATTTTGACGTCTTGGTTTGGGCAAAGTCTCCAGAAGAGCAGAGTTTTATTGCGCCACTCATCTCTATAATTAAACAGTTTTATGTTTGGGCTGATGGAGTTGTACGAAGTATTGTAACGTAAACCCTGTAGTGAATTTTGACATCGATTTTATTCGCTCGCATTAGCGAGCAATGTCAAAATCTACTACGGAGTAAACAACAAAACCGCCTCCTACGGGTCTGTTGGTGGCGGTGTCAGCTGCTCAATCACGTTCATCATGGCAAGGTAATAATTTGGGTGATCAACCCAGTTTTTTTCCTTGCTATGCATGAGGTCGTCTGTAAGGTTCTCCCAGTCCTTTCCTCGAGCAATAAAAATGTCCTGGTAAAGTGCAATTCCGCGTTCTGAAACTCTAGGATGTGTGGACCGAGGTTTCTCAGCCGCATCAATGCACTCGCATATCCTTTCCATATGCGCGGTGAGTTTCAGGTTCGGCGATGCCTTAAATTCCTTGAGAGTGAGCCAGGCTAGATTTACGACTGGAGTTCGTCTCCAAATACCTACAAGCCTTAATTTAGGAGCCTGCGGTTTTCGGTAGTCGTCCATGTAGTATAGTTTTCCCACAGTCACAGGCCTCCTTCTGAATAAAATATAGCATTAAAAAGAAACGTTGACCAGTCGTCGTTTTCATGCTTATATTATGAATGGAGGAAAGATAGTATGACCGAGTCACAAACCAAAGATCTCTTCAAGGAAGTCCTGAAAGGCAGGGCTGAAGTGAAGACCCTGCTGAAGATGCACTACGAGGCTACTTTCGGGGCAGAGCGAAGGGCCGGCATTGTCTCACTCGTTATTGTGGAGGGAGACTTCATCTACCTGAACCCACACGAGTCGTATGGGATCATCTATGAGTTGAACGTCGGGGTTTACTACAAGAAACCCTTCTGTGTGCATAACGTCATGACCACAGAGTTTTCTCTCGAAAAGTTCTAGGCGAGAAAGCCACCACCGTGAAGTCTTTGAAAGCATCACCAATGCTTTCAGAGGTTCGTGGTGTTTTCAATATAAAAAATTATTTGTGATAGAATTATGATATGAAAAAACAAAACTTTTTAGATACAGAAAGTAAGAGGAAGGAAGTAAAAAAGAAAGGATTAAGTCAAAGTCTTCCGCAAAAAATAAAAGGGAAATCACCTCGTCCAAGTCGAATTGATTAAAAAGAAAGCACTACAAATGTAGTGCTTTCTGATCAGTTTAGTATCTTCCGTATCCGTGGGGGTCTAGTTCGGCGTTTTTTTCGTCCACATAGAAGTATGTACACCATTGATTAGCGAGAAGTTTGTCACCGAAATTCAAACGAGTGTTCTGGGCCCTTAAGTAGCTGTTAAAGGTTCCTAGAACTTGAATCTGTTCTCCCTTTTTACTTCTGTGATTCTCGGACAAGATGCGAACTCGTGCCTTTTGTTGTTTAGCTATTTTAGACAAACAAAGCGACCACAATCTTCTTTTCATTATTTACTCCCTTACTTCACACAGAATAACTCAACACTCATTGAGTCTAGACGAAACTTGACCAGGTAGTGATTAATCCGTTAGAAATCATTTGTAAGTATTATACATATACACCTATAAAAATCAATGATAATGGTAAAGCTAGGGTAGGGGACTTTCTTACAGAAACTGTACACCTTTCACATTTTGGCTACAAAACATTCAAGGTCTTGCGGGATTATCCCATAATCCCTCACCCTATTAAAACAGCCGATTTTAAGGGATTAGGAAGAGGAATGCAAAATATACAAATTCAGGGTTACCGAGCTTTTGTATTTATCTTTTGGCTAGGACTCAGCTATGCTGAGCCTACCGGAAAGATATATTGTGCGACACGTATATAACCACTCCCCTGGGGGAGAATCACTATAAGAATTAGAGAAATAATAAATTGCGATTTAAATCATTTACGTCTGTTCCCTCGCGTTTAGATTTCAGTGCGTCGTGAGTTGAGCCGAGATAAACTATTCTTTTTCCAAATTTGTTTTCTAAATCATCGATTGTTTTGTGAACGGCTTCAAGTTTGTTTTCCTTGTCTATGCCGCCAAAAAGATCTTTCTGTGTGACCCGACAAGACACGAGTTCAAATAAAGTGGCACCAGTAGTCCTATAAATGACTCCTTTTGACCAGATTTTGTGAAAGTTGAGTCGCATTAGTTCAACTATAGGTTCTGGTGAAGCTGTTGGAATCGGCAGGTCAACCGAATAGGAAAAGTATTTGAAGTCCTGACTTTTCAGAAAAAAAGAAAACTTCTTTGCAACTAGACTATAATGTCTGGCTTTCTTACATGCGTCTTCAATATGTTTTGATAACTGTGAGAGTAAAAAAATTTTATCATTTGTAGTTGGATAAAAAGTTCTAGTTTTCTGAACCGAAGAATAATCGGACTTGGTTTCTGGATTAACTTTCATAACGCTAACACTATTGAGTTCGAGCCACAAAGCTTCATAAGGGCTCGAAAGATTTTCTCTCACCCACTCCACATTTTTTTCTGCGAACTGCAGGGCAGTATCGATTCCCTTTCCGTGTAGAAAATTTGTAGTTTGAACTCCTATGCCCCAAATTTTCGAAATTGAAGTTTCTTTCAAAAACTCTGGAGCAGTTTCTCTCGTAATAATCGTAAAACCGTTTGGTTTCTGCCATTTAGAGGCTACTTTGGCCAAGACTTTGGTGGGAGCGAGTCCAACAGTCACGGAAAGCTGAAGTTCGCCTGTTATCTCACGTTTAATCCTCTCACCTATCTCTTTGTAGGACATATATAGAGGCTTATCGAGCCCCGTGAGATTTGCAAAGCATTCATCGATGCTGTATTCCTCTACATCGTCGGCATAGCGTCTCACAATATCAAACATCTGAGATGAAAGTTTGGCGTAACATTCATAATCACCTGGAAGAATAATTACTTGTGGAAAATGTTTTTTTAGTTTGAAAATAGGATATCCACGAGTGACTCCTAACGCTTTGGCTTCATAAGAAAGAGCAGAAACAATTCCCCGCTCTTGGCCTGTCACAACCGGAAAACCGCGAAGCTTTGGATTTTTTGCAACTTCACACGCCACAAAGAAAGCATCCCCGTCCATATGTAGAATTACTTTTTCTCTTCTTTTTTTGGTAACTTTCGGCATCCCATAATTATACAGTAAACCAAGGTTCACCGTGCAAGTCTGTTTATATAAATTTAAATAGAGATAACTGCCATTAAGACAAAACAAAAGCTCCCGAATGGGAGCTTTTGTTAGTAATCAATTTGTGATTATTTTGAGTTAAGAGCTAGTTCCTTGTTTTCATACTTACCCCAACAAGGCTTGGATGAGGACCATGGTTGTGTACCCTGTCTCATATATAAGTCTCGAGCATAAGCAGTATTTCCTTTAATAGTGTAGATGTCGAAGTCGTTTTTCTCAGCAGTGTCCAAGTGATAAAATTCATTGATTTGCATCACTCCAACATCTGCTTTGTTAACTCGTCCACGATTAACTTCTCCATTTTGTCTCAATTGTCTGAAGGTAGATTCACAACGAGCAACCTGGATCATAATTGGAATATCTTTGAAGTATTCACGCACATACTCCTCAGTACTCATTATGATTCCTATTTCTTGTTGAGTCTTCTTTGTTTCAATCAGTTGAGTTGGAACCTTTGGCACTTCTGTGACAGTTGCTGGAGTCGGAACTCCTGTAAAAGACGAAAGTGCCATAAACAAACTAATAGTAGTAAAGTTTAAAATATTTTTATTGTTATATTGTAATTCTGGGAGAAACTAACCAAATTAACTCATCTACGTTGTTGCAGTTCAATTTTGTTCGCTCACCTTATATCGAATAAGGCTCATCACAAAATCTTCTGCGCCTAGTATCTAAGTCAATTTGATTAGTTTCTTGGGTGGAACAGAAAAACTCAGGAAATCTGAGTTGCTAATATACTATCATATTTAGACCTTCTTGTCAATCAAATACAACGAAATAGTGCCTGTGTAAATAGAAAAAAAGCTATTATATTAGCCGTATTATACCAAAAAATATCAAACCCTAAAAATAGGAAAAATCAACCCTGTAGTGAGCTTTGCTCTACTACATGGGCAAGGTTTTCCTTACAAAAACCCTAAAAGTACTAGAGGAGCCAAACTCCACCAGAAAAGTCTGGCTTCAGTGCCGAAAATAGCATCTATTTGGCTTCCGAAGTTGTGAAGCGGGTCTAAACTAATGGTTGTGTATGAAAAGACAATTAAAACAATAAGCATTGCTAGGACAAATCCCCCTGTTCTGAGCGCGCCTTCGCCAGGACCATATTCGGCATAATGAGAAATAAATTTGTTAATGGCAAGATAAATCAGCACAAGAAAAACTAAGAATACTCCAAGTTTGTTAAACAAGAGAGGTTTCTCCCCTGTTGCCACAAGAAGTTTTTCCATGTATGGAAAAGATTTGTATAGGATGGTTGCAGCATAAAAAGCGAGAATTACCGAAACCAGTCTTCCCTTCCCTAGATACATAGTCAGAACAAACAAAACCGCAAACAGAGCCAGAAGAAAAATAATATCTCCAGTTAAAAACTGGGAAATTTTGGAAACAATAGAAGTTGTAGAGGACATAGGATAATTGTAACAGAACAATTTTCAATTTTCAATTTCTGGTTCGACTTCGCTCACCATCCTGAGTTCGTCGAAGGATAATTTTCAGTAACGATTAGAATCCTTCTTGTTTTAGAATTTCAATTGCCTTTCTCGCTTCTTTGGAAAGTTTTTTTGGAACTGCAAGATTTATTTTTATCAGAATATCTCCTCTATGATTTTTATCAACCGGTACTCCTTTGCCTTTTATTCTTAGA
Organism: Candidatus Zambryskiibacteriota bacterium; assembly: GCA_009694965.1. Lineage (GTDB taxonomy): Bacteria > Patescibacteriota > Minisyncoccia > Phycocordibacterales > DATDWN01 > C7867-006. The sequence continues at coordinate 32,035 of SIBV01000001.1, read as the reverse complement.
ATTTCGCCATGGTTTACTCCTTCTGGAACTCTGACTTTGATATCACCGTCCAGGGTTTTGAGATTAACTTCTCCGCCCAAAATTGCGTCGGACAATTTGACTCCCAAGTCCATTATTAGATTGTTTCCATCCTTTCTGAAGATAGAGTGCTTTTTCACATATATTTTTATATACAAATCCCCTGTTGTTCCACCGACAATCGCCTCCCCTCCTCCACTGAGCCGAATCATCTCCCCGTTTTCAATACCAGCAGGAATCTTCACTTTTATTTCCGATTCCTTTTTTAGAATACCTTTTCCATAGCACGCAGAACATTTTATCTTTGGAACTTTTCCAGCACCCTGACAAGTTTCGCAAGTGGTGTTTGTTTCAAATTGGCCGAAGAAAGTTCGCTTTACTTCGCGAAGATTTCCCTTTCCGTTACATATTGAACATGTTATGAGTTCGCTACCTTTTTCCGTTCCACTTCCAGAACATACATCACATTTAGAAACTTTGTTTAGAAGAACAGTTCGTTCGATTCCAAAAATAGATTCTTCAAACGAAAGCTCTTGGTCAATAGAGATATCCCTACCTCTTTTTGCTTGTGATCGTCTACCTCCACCAAACACATCACCGAAGATGTCTCCGAAATCAAACTCAAAACCGTTTCCAGTTCCACCTTGAGTGAATTGTGAAAAATCAAAATCGCCAAAGCCTCCACTTTGTTGACCTCCGAAGCCTTGTTGACCCCCTTGTCCGAACTGATCGTATTGAGCGCGCTTCTGATCATCAGAAAGGATTGAATAAGCCTCGTTAATCTCTTTGAACCTAGCATCATCGCCAGTTTTTTTGTCTGGATGGTATTTATGAGCAAGTGTTCTAAAAGCCTTCTTGATGTCGTCTTTTGAGGCTTTTTTGTCCACCCCGAGCAAGTTGTAATAGTCTTTAGACATAAATATACGAATATGCAAATGATGCGAATCTACGAATGGCTACGAATAATTAACCTCATTATAAGGATTTTTCAATTTTATAACACTTGACGAGAGGTGCTATATGTGTTAATTTGTTTGAGCGAAACGAGTTTGCGAGAAGGCTATGTGTCTATGAGATTGTCTTCTTGATTTCCGAGTGAGAAGTGATTTTATCACTTCGTAAGACTTTGGGCGTTTTGTAATCAAAATGTGAAAAGTGTACAGTCTCTGTAAGAGATAGTAAAATCACACCTGTGATTTATACGCGTCCTGGTAAATTATATAAACTTCTACTTCTTTTCCTCAAAATCTGCCTCGTGAACTTTTTCTTCAGTTGTAGCTTCCGCCTCAGCCGTTTTTGGTGCTTCTTGCGAGGCTTTATTCATTATCTCCCCAATTTTTTGCAGTTCAGTTGAAAGCTCAGTCGTTGTCTTTTTTATTTGTTCCATGTCGTCTCCATCCTTTGCTTTCTTGGCGTCTGTGATTTTGTTTTCAATTACAGTTCGCAGTTCTGCTGGCACTTTTTCACCGGCATCTCGAAGAGACTTTTCTGCAGTGTAGATCAGTTGCTCAGCGATATTTTTTGCCTCAATCACATCTTTCTTTTTTGCGTCATCCACAGCGTGAACTTCTGCGTCTTTTTGCATTTTTTCAATCTCTTCTTTTGAAAGACTAGAGCGAGCCTCGATTCGGATAGACTGTTCTTTGCTAGTAGCCTTGTCCTTCGCCTTTACAGAGAGAATTCCGTTTGCATCCACATCAAACATCACTTCGATTTGTGGCATACCCCGAGGCGAAGGCGGAATACCATCGAGAATAAACCGTCCCAATGACTTGTTGTCGCTCGCCATTGCTCTTTCACCCTGAACAATATGAATCTCAACGGACGTCTGATTATCGGCTGCTGTTGAGAAAGTTTGTGATCTAGAGGCAGGAATCGTAGTATTTCTTTCTACAAGCTTTGTAGCAACCCCTCCCATTGTCTCTATACCGAGCGACAATGGTATTACGTCGAGTAAAAGGACATCCTTTACGTCCCCTGAGAGAATACCGCCCTGGATAGCCGCTCCGAGAGCCACCACTTCGTCCGGATTTATAGATTTGTTTGGCTCCTTTCCAAAGTATTCCTTCACTTTTTCAGCCATCTTTGGCATACGAGTCTGACCTCCAACTAGGATAACTTCATTTATCTGTGAGGTTGAGAAACCTGATGCTTCCATCGCTCTCTTGGTAATAGCCATCGCACGGTCAATAAACTCTGAAGTTAGTTCTTCTAATTTTGCTCGAGTGATTTTGATTAGTAAGTGTCTTGGACCAGATGAGTCGGATGTAATAAATGGAATATTTACTTCTGATTCCATCGCTGTTGAAAGTTCAATTTTTGCTTTTTCTGCCGCTTCATCTAGTCTTTGTAGCGCTAGAGTATCTTTTCGTAAATCAATACCTGATTCCTTTTTAAATTCATCAGCAAGAAAGTTTATAATTTTCTGATCAATATCTTTTCCACCAAGGTGTGAGTCTCCATCTGTAGATTTAACTTCAATCACAGAATCCCCTACCTCCAATACAGAAACGTCGAATGTTCCTCCTCCAAAGTCGAAGACAACAATTTTTTCTTCTTTCTTACCTTTATCGAATCCGTATGCTAGAGCCGCTGCTGTCGGCTCGTTTATGATTCTCAAGACATTCAATCCCGCGATTGCTCCAGCATCTTTTGTGGCTTGTCTCTGTGCATCGTTAAAGTATGCGGGCACAGTGATGATAGCGTCCGTTACTTTCTCCCCAATTTTCGCCTCTGCATCTGCTTTCATTTTTGAAAGAATCATCGCAGACAATTCCTCTGGAGAATAATCCTTATCACCCATTTTTACTCGGACTCCACCAGTCGGAGATTTCGACATCTCAAAAGGCACAATCGCTTTGTCTTTCTGAACGGCCTCATCGTCCATGGTGTGACCAATGAATCTCTTGATTCCAAAGACTGTATTCTTTGGATTGGTAACTGCTTGTCGTTTTGCAAGGAGCCCCACAAGTCTTTCACCAGTTTTAGACACTGCAACAATAGAAGGTGTAGTTCTCGCACCTTCTGCATTTTCCAATATTTTCGGTTTACCCGCTTCCATAATAGCGACTGCGGAGTTTGTTGTTCCCAAGTCGATTCCAATTGTTTTACTCATGGTAGTTTGTTATTTTACAGAGCTTTCATTTTTGGCAAATTTCTTTGTTGAAAGCATCTCGACAATCCTCACTGTATACTCGATACACCTCGGATTCTCTCAATACTTTCGCCTCGAACTTTACTCAAAACTGCAAGCGTGTGGTTATATTAAAGTTAATAATTGACAATCTAATAATTTATGATACGATGTTCTTTGGAGGGATCCTATGATCGTACGTCGTGGCGTGAATCAACTCACGCTCATCTCGACTCAACTGAGGGACGCTGGCATTCTTCGGGAAGTTGCAGCTGCCGACATCAAGGTGATGAAGGTCGAGGATGATGGGTCAAACTACATCCGTCTGAGACACTCGAGCTCCGTCCAAAAAAGAAGACTAAACGCAAGTAACACCGTCGAGTACCGCCAATCAAGGCACTCGGCGGTTTCTCTTATCCCAGTAGTAGAGCAAAGCTCACTACGGGACTTCGTTACAAAGTTGGTGCTCTAGGCTTAGAACCGGAAAAGTAAAGATTGGTTTTAGTAAATGGAGAAGTATAAGAAACAGAGAAAATTACTTTTTGGAAAACTTGCTTTGCCTTAGCAATTCCTGACAAAAGAAAGTTTACACAACCAATAACTGCTTGTTCGGTCAGATATACAAAATCCATCAGACGAGCCTTGATTCTGCCGTTGTTTTCAAATACAAAAAATCGAGCACGGATTAACTTTCCGTCCTTATCTCGGATGACTTTTTCTACAATATTCCCTTTTGATTGAATTATTTGCATAAATCTTTATAGAGTACGAATAGAATCTAAATACAGTTACGAATGTTTACGAATTAAATTCGAACTCATTTGTAGGTTCCGTGAATTCATATTCGTATTCTTAATTACTATAATGTCCTATTTTTACCTTAGGTGGGCGTATCTCCTTACCGTTTAGTTCATATCCTACCTGCACAACCTCCAGTATTTTACCATCATCGCTTTCTAAGTCAACTTTAATATTTTCTACTGCTTCGTCCCGTTTTGAATCAAACTGTTGACCTAAGGGGTTAATAGCAGAGAGTCCGTGATTGTTTAATGCTGTCATAAGCTGAGACTGAATATATTCAACACCCACTCTCCAGTTTTTATCTACTTTTTCCCAAGATTCCTTATTTTTAAATGCGGATTCAAAAGAATCCAATACAGGTATAATTTCCGCGATAGTATCTGCCTTGGCAAACTTTAAGAATTCTCTTTTTTGTTCTTCATCTCGCTTTCGACTATTTACAAAATCCGCCTTGTCTCTCTGCCATGAGTCTAGAAGTTCTGCATTTTTCTTTTCCAACTCCTTAATCCGAGCCTTTAGTTTATCGGTACGGTCTTTGATCTCAGGAGCCAAATTTTCTGAAGCATCTTCAAAAACCACGTCATCCCCTGGGTCAGTATCTATTTCTTCTTCAATGATTTTATTTTCGTCGTTTGTCATATTTAGCTATTTTACCCGCACACCAACTTTACTATCACTCTGTTTTTCAAGAAGATATTATCACTATTATAACATTTTTGCCATAATTTACATAAAGAAATTACAGTAAGTCAGAGTATAAAAACTATAGTAAAGTTGGTGTGCGGGTTTAACATAAAAATTAAGAGGTTCAAAATTGTTGACAAACACATCTGTTATTGTTGATTAGGGAGGAATGCTTGAAAAAATACTAATCTACTACAATATACTGTAGTAAATTAAAGATGGCACTTAACACAATCTCGTCGAACCAAAACCTTTTCAGAGCATCCACAGGTCGCAAGCTGGTCTCGTCAAGGCACCCTTTCTTGACAAGTTGCGACCGAGGACTAGAACAAAACCGTCGCTGGCAGGTTTTGTGTCTCTGAAAAGGTTTTGGTAAGAAAGAGATTGTGTGATTAAAGTTTACTCCAATGTGGCACGCTTCGCTTCTGGGAAGAGATTTTCTATCGTTTGTCACGGATATTTTATTCGCCGTCGCTAGCAAATTCTCTCTTCCTTACAGGAACAGTACATTTTGTCGACTTTTTCATTCATTTCATTCTGAAAAAATCAGGCAAGGTCTTGCGAAGTGATGCCCATCATTTCTCACCCCGACTCGTTGGTTTTGTTTGCTAACAAAACATAGCTCCGTTTTCGAAGCGTAAAGAAAAAGCCGGCGCAGGCCGGCTGTTTTCTATCGTTTTGACCATTGTGGTGCTTTTCTCGCTTTTTTGAGACCGAACTTTCTTCTTTCTTTTGCGCGAGGATCTCTTTTTAGGTATCCTGCTTTTTTCAAAGTTTTTCTAAGTTCTGCTCTGAATTCTACCAAACCTCGTGCGATTCCGTGTCTTAGAGCTTCTGCTTGTGAGTGGATTCCTCCACCGTTTATGTGAGCTGTAACCTTGAACTTTTCCACCATATCAGCAAAAGGCTGTTTTACAATAGTGTGCATTTCTCTAGTTGGAAAATAAGCTTCTAGGTCTTTGTCCTCGTTTATTAAAAAAGTAGTCTTTGTTGCTTCTGTGATTCGAACACGCGCAACTGAAGTTTTTCTTCGTCCCACAGTTTCTATGTAACGATCATGATGCAAATCTTTTCCTTTTCCTTTTTTTTTAGTTTTTGGTTCCATTTTGGTTTTAATTTAAAATTTAGAATTTAAAATTAGAATTAATTTTAAAGTCTAAATTTTAAATTTTAAATTCCTATTCTGAAAGAATAAGGTTATTCATCATCTTCTGTCGAAGCTTGTTCTTTGGAAGCATCCCTGAAACAGCATTTTTAAAGATTTCTGAATACCCTTTTTTTGCTATAACCTGTTCCATTGTAGGTTGCTTTAGGCCTCCTGGGTAACCAGAATATCTGCTATAGGTCTTTTGCGCTTTCTTATTGTCATCAACGAGAGCTTTTGAGGTATTCTTGATTTCCACTGTAATATCAGGAATTTTATTCTTTGTATAAACAGCTAGATTTTTGCCCATCAAATACACAGCAGCAAGGGTTGCTACTCGTCCGATTCTCTTGTTCTCTGCATCTAGTGTGTATTTTGTCATGAGTTTAAAAGTTATCAAGTTTAAAGTTGAAAGTAAAGGCCTAAACGAATTCGATAACAGCCATGAGTGAACCATCTGAGACTCGTGCTGGCAACTTAGTAATTCTAGTGTATCCACCTGCTCTTCCGACATACTTTGGTGCTAAATCCTTGAAAATCTTGTCAGCACCGATAACTCCTACTTTTGAAACAAGTGCTCGTCGTGAAGCAATAGTTCCAAGTCTACCTTGTGTAATCATCTTTTCTACCATAGGTCGTAGTTCTCGAGCTTTTGCATCAGTAGTCTTAATTTTTCCTCTTACAACAAGTGAAAGAGCCAAGGACTTCATCAGTCCGTCTCTAACTTTCTTTACTCGTCCGAATTTTCTTGTAGTTTTGTGGTGATTCATGAAATTAATATACGAATTAACGAATTATGCGAATGTATGAATGAATGCGAATAATACCACAGACTTCTGAATTTTATTCGTAGCTATTCGTATTATTGGTGTTATTTGCATATTCGTATGTTTATCTACTTATTTCAACGTTATTCCAAATGTAGCTAGCACTTCCTTGATTTCAGAAAGTCCTTTTGCTCCCATTCCTTCAATATCCAATATATCCTTCTCCTTCTTTCTAGCAAGGCCACCAACTGTGCGAATGTTTGCTGCAGAAAGCGCATTCATTGTTCGAGCTGAGAAGTTAAGAGTATCGATTCGAGTCTTTAGTGAGTCTTCATCAACTATTACATTGTCTTCTGCACCAGCTTTGTGCTGAGGTGCAACCAACACGTCCTCTTCCTTGAAACCAATAATAGCCTTTAATTGATTTATCATAGTCTCTATGGATTTTTCTAGAGCCTCTTTTGGAGTGATAGTTCCATCTGTTTCAATAAAGATTTTTAGTCTATTGAAATCTGTTCTGTCCCCCACTCGCATATTTTCAACTTCGTAACTCACTCGTCTAATAGGAGTGAAGATTGCGTCCAGTGTAATTTGAGCGATATCAACTCTATTTTTTTGTAATACTTCCTTTGATACGAATCCTAGGCCCTTTTCAACTGTGATTTCCATATCAAGTTCTGCTTTTGCGTCAGTTAGAGTTGCAATAACTAGTTCAGGGTTTAAAACCTCGATACCTCCTGTTATTTTTATGTCCCCTGCCGTTACCTCCTTTACACCCTTTACTTTTAGAGTTAGAACTTGAGGTTCATCACTGACCATATTTAGTCTAATCTTCTTCAAATTTAACAGAATAGTGATAGCATCCTCCTTTACACCAGGAATAACTGAGAATTCATGTGGAATTCCTTCGATCTTAACAGAAGTAACTGCTGATCCCGGAAGTGACGAAAGGATAATTCTTCTGAGTGAGTTACCTAAGGTGTGGCCGTAACCCGGGTACAATCCGTCTATTTCATAAGAACCACTGAACTCTTTTTCAGTGACTATTTTTGGTTTTGATGGCAATACAATTATGTAATCAGACATATAGGGTAATTTTTTATTAAAAGTTTATAAAGCGAATAATAATATACACTAATTCATGAATTGACGCAAGAGTTACGGAGCACGAAACACGAGAAACTATAAACTCTCAATCTTATCTCGTATATCTTATTTCGTACCTCTACCCATTAACGGCTGTAGAATTCTATAACTGTGTTCAAATCAAACATGTTATCTGTCTTCACTAGCTGTGGCATTCCTTGTATGCTGGCAATTTTCTTTACTGCGTCGTACTTTATCCATGACGGAACTGTAACGTTTTTTGTTCTTTCGTCTAGATTCTCAAACAAAGGCTTCTTCAATGATCTGTCTGTAATTTCTATCTTATCTCCAATTACAAGTCGTCTTGAAGGAGTATCAACTTTTCTGCCATTAACCTTCATGTGGCCGTGAGATGCTATCTGTCGTGCACCAGATCTAGTTGGAGAAAATCCAAGTCTGTAGATAACATTATCGAGTCTAAGCTCTAGAAACTGGAATATAGTTTGAGGTGCATTATCTGTCTTCTTGTCTAAAGCCTCCTTAACATAGTTTGAAAATTGTCTTTCACCAAGCCCGTATGTAAATCTAGCTTTTTGCTTTTCAATGAGTTGTAGTCCGTATTCGGATTTTGGTTTAGAAAAACCTCTCTTCTTTCCTTTTCTTTCTAGGTGAAGTGCATACTTTTGAGTTTGAGTTTTCTCAAAGATTGGTGCCCCGAGGCGTCGTGCTATTTTGTATTTTGGTCCTGTGATCATTGTTTTAAATAATTTTAATTTATAATTTAGAATTAATTTTTAAAGTTTAAATTCTAAAGTCTAAATTTGTCGTGTTATACGCGACGCGGCTTCTTTGGTTTCGGTCCATTATGAGGAACTGGAGTGACATCCTTGATTGAGTTTATGTTTATTCCTTTTGAAATAAACCCTCTTATTCCCGACTCTCTACCTGATCCTACACCCTTCACAACAACTGAAACTTCCTTCATTCCCATAGTAGCGGCTTTTGCACCCAGTATTTCACCTACCTTCGCCGCTGCGAAAGGAGTTCCCTTCTTTGCACCTTTGAAACCAATAGATCCTGATGATGAAGTGGCTAATACCGCTCCTTTTGAGTCAGTCAGAACAATCTTGGTGTTGTTGTATGTTGATTGTATATATAGTGTTCCTACCTCAACCTTCTTTTTGGATACAGTAGAAACAAGGTTAGCTTTCGCTCCCTCTACCTTATCCCCATCTTTTTTTACAATTCTTTTTTTTCCCATTTTATTAATTAAATATACGAATTAACGAATGTACGAATGATACGAATTACCACGAATAATACAGGTTGTTGAATTTTCTCTTATTCGTAGCCATTCGTTGATTTGTATTATTCGCATATTCGTATGTTTAATTTATTTTTTATCGGCTATCTTGCGTCCCGTACCCATCGTCTTCTTCGCGCCTCTCTTTGTTCTAGCATTTGTTTTTGTTCGCTGACCTCGGCTTGGAAGATTTTTTGAGTGTCGAGACCCTCTATATGACTTGATATCCTTTAGTCTCTTTATGTTTCCTGCAGTTTCTCGTTTCAAATCTCCTTCAATTTTAAAAGATTCTACAACTTTTCGAATTGCGTTCTCTTGTTCAACTGAAATTTCTTTTGGCTTCAATCCATAGGGAACCTTTGCCTGATCCAAAACAGTTTGAGCTCTAGATCGTCCAACACCGTAGAGGACTGTTAATCCAATCTCTATTCTTTTCTCCTCTGGTAATGTGATTCCTAGTATTCTCATATATAAGTTATAAAGTTTGTAAAGTCTTTTATGTTATTTTTCTTTATAACTTTCAACTTTATAAACTTTACGAACTAGTCTATCCCTGGCGTTGCTTATGTTTTGCATTTGCTTCACAAACAACATAAACGTAGCCTTTTCTTCGGACTACCTGACATTTTGAACATATTTTTTTAACTGATGATTTTACTTTCATTACGATACAAAAATTATGCGAATGTTACGAATAGTTACAAATGGGTTCGAAGTGATTTTCTTATTCGTAGCCATTTGTAGATTTGTATTATTCGTATATTCGTATGTTTAACTAAACTCGCTTTATTATGCGACCCTTGCCGCCATAAGGTTCAATCTCCACTGTAACTCTGTCTCCAATCAAAACTCTAATCCTATGAAGTCTCATTTTTCCTGAGAGATATGTTAGCATCTCTTCTCCTGTATCATCTCTTTTTACCTTAAAGAAAGTATTGGGTAATGCCTCTGTAACTCTAGCAGAAACTTCCGCGACTTTTTTGTTAGGATCTTGCATTATTTTGTCCCGTTTTCTTTATTAGCTTATTTTTTAATACAGGTTGTATGGTATCAGAATTAACCCTATTTCGTCAACCCTGGAGTAGAGCATAGCTCACTACGGGGTTAATCCTATAGTGAATTTGGCATCTGGTCTTGCTGCACTTTAGTGCTATGCCAAATTCTACTATTGGGACAAGGTATTTACGAGTTTTACGTTTTCAGGGTTGTTTGGAATGGTCTGATTCCAGAAAGGTGAGATTTCAACCCACTCTTCTGTGATATTTGGGTAAGCCCTAATAACCGTTTTTGCACTCTTCTTTGATAAGCCTAGCAAGTCAGATTTAAGCTTGTTTTCATCAAAGACCCAAACTAGATGAGGTTCTCCCTTTAGTTCAAAACTGACAGATGAGCTTGTAGTTGGGTTGAAAGCTTCACTCGTACTGAAGGTAAAGTTCAACTGATCAAGGTTTACTATTTTTACTACATTGTCAGTCGATTCCGGTAAAACTTTTGCGATTATAACTCTAGACAAGGATCCTTTGTCGAAAATTATAGCATTTGCAACACCCTTCCTTTTAATAACAGCTACACCGTTTGCGCCATTGCCCTGAATAACTGGCTCTAGTTTGTATGTGATGCTATTTTCATAAAGTGCAAAATTTGCTGGTACTTGAGAAATCATATCCTTTGACAAAGATTCCTTTAGCTCGGATTCTAATTGCGCTTCAACACTATCCATAATTTCCTTCGAAACTACTTTTTGCATACCAGAAAAACCGCCGCTCATTATAGTTTTTGATCTTGCATACACTTGAGTATATTTAGGGTCTCCCTTAAAGCCTGGCACTGTGAAGTCCTTGAGTCCTATATTATAGAGTTCTCCGCTTTTGTCTGCCTCAACTTGAACTTCCAGGCTTCCAGCTATAGTTTTACCATCCTTTATTGTGCGACCTGGGATAACAGCGTTGTTTATCAAACGGAAAATTAATCCCTCTCCCGTTTCAAATCTAGTAGTCGCTACGAGTTTCTGTGCCTGAGATCCCGAATTGTTATATATGATTATTCTTCCAGTTGCCTTCTTTTCAACTTTTTGCTCGCTAGTAGCATCCACCGTCTTTTCCACGTCCTTTGTGATTGTGACTAGTTGGTATGCAAGACCAGTTGTAGAATCTTTTTTTGCAACAAATGTTTCGTTCAAAGTTTTGAAATCTTGTTTTGGAGTTACTCTTATTTCCGCGCTTCGAAATAGTGCTGAAATTCCGAAAAGTAGAGCCAAGATAAAAAGTCCAACAGCTATGTATAAGATTCTCTTTGAAGATTTTGGAGGCCCGTCGTACTCATACTTATAGGATTGTTCCATTTTCTCCTCCTTTGGGCGTCGAATTTCGGCAGTTTGTTTATGAATAGTACGAGGCTTTCGAGCGGACTCTACCTTTTCAAAACCAGCATTAACATTTACTTCTTCAACTGGTTGATTTTTACGCATTCTAGAAGGCAATTCTACATTACGAATAGATTTTTTTGGTGGTATAACATCTTGAACAATGTTTTTTTTCATACTTTTTTAATGAGAATTTATTTACGTAAAATACTTATTATATTGTAACGCAAAAAATTGAGTTTGCAAATATGCCTGTTAATAATTGATGTTTTAAGAATTACTTTTAACCCTGCTGTGAAAAATAGCTAGGAGAACTAGTGCGACACTAGGATTAACTTCAATAGAAGATTCGTACAGATCAGCAATAGTTAGCTCGTCAATCAAGCAAAGCTTCATATTTTTTCTAAATAATGCTGTAGAATCCGTTTTTACCAATTTTAAAAAATTTGAGAAAATTGTCACAACATCTTCGTCAGAAATTAGAAAAATTTTTATTGGGTAATCACGGGTCTTGCATAGGGAGACAAAAACGTCTTCAAAATATACTGCCCACTCTTCTTCAATTTCTGTTAGAGTCTCCTCTATTAGACTAGTAGTAACTTCATCTGTTTTCTGTTGTAAATACATATGAAGCATTGATTCAGAGATTTCAGATGAAACTTTAGCAGATTTTGCAATTTTCCGAATAATATAGCTTCTGCCAAGTGGAAACTGAATATTACTTTCAATAACATCACCTTTTACTAATGAAAAATCAGTAGATTCTCCTGTTATATTCATGAGTAAGAAATCCCTATCATCTGGAAACCTATCTCGTATAGTATGAAATGACACCAAAGGAGAAGTATAGAGTGAAATGTTCCCTCGAGAAATATGTGTATGTTTAGAAATTACATCTACGACTTTTTCTTCAATTTTTGTAGAAATGGCTGAAATATATAAATATGCATCAAAAGATTTTGTTTTTTTGCCTAGCATATTGTTTAAAACGTAACCGTTTATCTTGGCGTGAACGATAGACCTTTCAACTACACTATGTTGATTTTTAACTTCGCCCTCCCTACCCTCACTCAATTCCTTGATATACAATTTCTCTTCTCTTACTAAAACACTTTCAAGAAATGATTTTGTTATAAAAAAATCTTTGCCTTCCGCGAGGTGTACTTCTTTGGAAATGAAAGTGTACCAAGGAGAAGAAAACGAAACCACAACCTTGTCTATTTTTTCTTTTCTTAACTTCAGAGTCTTGATTAGCATTTGATCTAACAAAGTGCCGAGACCTGTAATAGCTCTTTGTTTACTACTCTCTTCTAGTATAGGAAACTCAGCTTTTGTATAATATGTAAAATTAGGAGTTTTATTCTTATACGAAACTAACGCAATACTTACAGTTTCGTTCCCAATATCTATTAGGAGTGATACTTCATTTTCTTTTTTTGCAAAAGACAAAAACGACATAATAATAGTATATAGTAGCTAGTATATAGTAGCTAGGAAGACCGTGTAGAGACGAGTGAGAAGTGATGTTATCACTTCGCAAGACCTTGAGCATTCTGTAGTCAGAAAGCGAAAGATATACAGATTCTGTAAGAAGAAGCATTCGTATTTAACCTAGCTACTTGCTACTAGCTACTAATTAGCTACTATTCCAATATGGCTTTGATTCGTCTAACACCAGCTGATACAGCCTCTTCCTTTGTAATTATAAATTTACCTAAACTTCCTGTATTCTCTGTGTGAGGTCCTCCGCAATACTCTTTTGAGTATGCCTCTTCTATTTTTTCTCCGATGAAATAGACATTTACCTCCTCACCGTACTTGTCTCCGAAGAAATGTAAGGCTCCAGTTTTTTCTGCGTCCTCTTTTTTCATAGTTACTTTTTGTACTGGAAGTTTTGCTTGTATTTTTTCATTTACAATATTCTGCACGTTCATTTTTTCGTCATCGGTCATTTTTCTCTCAAAGGCAAAATCAAAACGAAGTCTTTCACTTGTTATATTGCTTCCTTTTTGCGTTACAGATTTGCCTAGAACGTCTCGGAGTGCTTGGTGAAGTAAGTGGGTTGCTGTATGATATTTTATTTCCATTTCTCCAGTTCCAGCTAAACCACCTTTAAACTTCTCTTCAGCTCCAACACGAGAAGCTTTCTGATGCAATCTAAATGCGTTATTGAAGCCTGTTACATCAACTTTAATATTTTTCTCTTTAGCTAGTTCTTGGATAAGCTCAATAGGAAAACCATATGTTGAAAACAAAGTAAAAGCTTCTTCGCCTGAAATATTTTCCGTGCTAAGTTTTTGAAACTGTTTCATACCATCAGAAAGTGTCTTTCGAAATCTTTCCTCCTCTTGAGTTATCTCAGAGGTAATTTTAGGTCTCCCATCCTTTAAATAAGGATAAATATCTTTGTAGATTTCTTCAACGATCGGAATTATGGTTGGTAGGAAATTTGGTGGGAGCTTCATGAGATCGGCATGTCTCACTGCTCTTCGAATAAGTCTCCTCAAAATATAACCTCTGTCTGTATTAGAAGGAACAACTCCATCTGCAATAAGGAAAATAGCTGTTCTTACATGATCAGCAATAATTCTTTCGGATTTGATTATAGAAGTAGATGGATTCTCTCTTAGGTGTTCCGTTATTGGTGTAAATAAATCTGTATCGAAAACATTATTCTTTCCTTGAATGACAGCCACCACTCGCTCAAAACCAGAACCTGTGTCCACGTTTCTATTTTGCAGTTTCTCTACAACCTTTCCATCCTTTGAAAGATATTCCATAAAAACATTGTTCCAAATCTCCACAACTTTCTGGCTCTCATCGGCCTTTAGATACTCTTCGAGGGTCATCCCTTTATCCAGATCTCCCGTAAGATCGTAAAACATCTCCGTATCTGGTCCACACGGTCCGTTATCCCCTGCACTCCACCAATTTTTTTCTTTTGGTCTAAAATATATCCTTTCTCCCGTCACTCCATTTTTCTTAAAAATTTCCTCCCAAATTTGCGCAGATTCCTCATCTTTCGGAGCATTCGAATCTCCCTCAAAACAGGTTACATAAAGCCGTTGTGGATTTAATCCAAATCCCTCATCAAGAGAAGTAAGCAGGTCGTAACTCCATTGTATAGATTCCTTTTTCCAGTAGTCCCCTAGTGACCAGTTCCCCATCATTTCAAAAAAGGTGAGGTGGGTGTTGTCTCCAACTTCATCTATATCATTTGTTCTAACGCACTTTTGCACGTCAGCAAGGCGAGAGCCGTTCGGATGCTTCTCACCTAATAGATATGGAACCAGAGGTTGCATACCTGCAGTATTAAACAGAACTGACGGATCGTTTTCAGGTACTAATGAAGCAGAAGGAAGAATTGAGTGTCCCCTTTTCTCAAAAAAATCTAAAAATCTCTTCCTTATTTCAGCGGATGTCATAATATTATAATGTCACAAAGAGACCCTATTTCATAGTAGTTAGAAAAGCCCCAATTGCTATCAAAATTACCCCAAGGACTTTAGGCATAGTAAAACTTTCTCCTAAAAACATTACTGCCAAAACAAAAACAAAAATAATGCTTAATCTATCCACCACCGAAACTCCCAGAGCCGATCCGCTCTTTAAAGCATAGAAATAGAAAAGCCAAGATAATGCACCGGCTACTCCAGAGAGCACCACAAATAGCCATTCTTTATTGGTAAATGAATCTAAAGAAAAGCCTTGAAACTTTTTCAATGCAATTGCAGTAATACCTAGAAAGCCTGCCATAATGAATGACCTGACTGTTGTTGCTAGAGTAGAATCAATTTCTTTCAAACCTATTTTGCCAAAGATCGCTGTTAAGGCCGCAAATAATGCTGAGACTAAAGCATAAAATACCCACATGTTATTTTTTATTAACTAGTTTTTCTAATAAATTTATATCTTCCTCAATACTTTTCATTCCCAGTTTCCAGAAATCTGGTTTTTTAACGTCAACTCCAATCGACTTGAAAACATCCTCAGGACTCATTGATCCTCCAAGAGATAGGAAAGTTTTAATTTTTTCTATATAAGTTTTGTCTTCAGAGTAATTTTTATAAAGTGCCTTACTGGCCAGTTTTCCAAAGGCGTAGGAATAAACATAGAAAAATCTTCGAAGGTGAGACCAACCGACAAAGAAATAACCGTCCTTTTCCACAAATTTAACATTCTTACCCATATAACTTGCCATGTGTTTGTTCATACAGCCAGCCAATTCTTCCTTAGACATATTACCTTTTTCCCGAATAGTATTATGCATTTCAAGTTCAAAATTGAAACAAGCTATTTGTCTAAATATTGTGGAAATATCATCTTGAATTTTGTCATGTAGAGCAATTATTTTCTCTGCTTCACTTAAATTATCGAATTGATCATAAAAAAGAAAACTTTCAAACAAGGTACTCGCAGTCTCCGCTGCTGACATTGAATAATCCTGATAATAGGTTGGTTGTGACTTTGAAAATTCAGTATGAATTGCATGCCCCATTTCATGAGCAAAAGTTTTAAGAGACTCAAGGGAATTTATATGGTTCAGTAATACGAATGTGGGATTATTATGACTTGAAGAACAATAAGCTCCTCCAGTCTTCCCCATTTTTGGGTAAACATCGATTTGTCCTTTTTCAACAAAGGTTTTTAGAATATCTGCAAACCTCACATCTACACGCGAAAAAAGATCATATAATAATCGATAGGATTCCTCGAATGAAACTTTTCTTTTAACAACACCAGCAGAAACATTTCTATCTGAATAATTAAAAGTTTTCAGATTGAGCATTCTCGCCTTAATCACGTAGAACTTTTTAGCAATATGGAAATTGTCCGTCACAGTTTTAACTAAACTCAAAATAGCTACTTTGTCATTTTCATAGGAAAGTAAAGTAGCATCATACGGCTCCTTAAATCCCCTAAGTTCATCATCTATTTTCTTATCAATCACTACAGCATTGAGTTCGCTTTCTGCCATTTCAGCAATTTCGTAAAACTTATCCATAACCTTTTTACTAAGATCCACTCTTTCTTTCTGAGTCGTTTGCTCTCTAATTAAAGAATTTGCCTCATTGAGTGGAAGTTTTTTGCCTTTGTGCTCAACGGTCTGTTTACTTTCAAGTTTTTCAATAGCACTAACCCATAAGGTATGAGATGGTAAAGATTTAAGCGAAAGAATTTTTTCTTCAGACTCAGAGAGGGTGTATTTACCACTCTCAAAAGTTTTCTGAAGCATATAGTTATATTTGGAAAGTCGTTTACTTACCAAAAAAAATTTTTGAATATTTTGCGGAAGTTTCGAAAGATTGATGCCAAAAAAAACAATATGATTAGACATTTTTTGAATACGTTGAGCTAAAAGATTCATTTTGGCTCTAACATGCTCGTCTTTACTGTTTAAATCCTGAGCATAATGTAAATAGTAAATAGGTCTATCAGCAAATTCATAACTTAATTTTTCCGAATCCTCTAGAGCATGAAAAAGGGAGTTCTCATTTTTTAGGTAATCCGTTCGTTTGGTATATTTCTTTGCAAAAGCTAGATAGGCTTTTTCAGCATTTGAAATATCAATCTCTATCTGGGGATCATCAACGGATTTATAAAGTAGTTTCAAATTCCATTCTGTTTTAATTGTGTTCTGATTTTTTTTAGACATATTTTTTTAATTTTTGAAAATCCTCTAGTAATACTGTTTTGCTTCCTCCATTGTATGAAGTAATTGCTGGGTGATAAAGAGGAAAAATTACTACTGGTCCATAATTTGTAGTCGAAATAAACTCCTGTCCATGCATTTCGCTAATTGTACTCAATTTATCTTTTAAGCCAAATAGATTAAGAATATATTCCATTGAAAATCTTCCTAAAGTCGCTATTACTTTAGGTTGTACTATTTCTATTTGTCTATCAAGAAATGTTGAATACAAGGCTATTTCTTCAGGTTTTGGGTCGCGGTTATCCTCAGGTCTATCCTTTAATATGTTTGTAATATAGACATCACTTCGATTTAATTGGATTGATTCTAACATCTCATCCAGTATTTTTCCTGATTTTCCACAAAAAGGCCTCCCAGTTTCAGCTTCATTTTTACCAGGAGCTTCTCCGATGAACATAATTTTTGCAGTATGACTTCCTTCACCCACAACTGGAAAGTATTTATTTGCAATTCTGTAAGAATACAATGGAGAATTTGTAAGATGAAGGAGCTCATCTCGTATTTTAACCATTGCCTCAAATTTTTCTTCAAGTGTATGTGACATGGAAATTAGTTATAAAGTTTGAAAGTTATAAAGTTCATAAAGTAAATGCTGCTAAATATATTTTTTATTTTTAATAACTGAGTCTTCTGGAAACCACCAATCATTTGAATTTGTCTCCATAATAGCTTCTGCTAAAAGTTTTCCATTATCAGTTTTTAATCTTTTCACACCATCAAGCATCCATTCCAATGCTCTAGTGTTACCTGTGTCAACTTGTTCCTTCAATGCGAGTAACCACTCTAACGTATCTGCATCTTTTACAACCATTGCTTCTCTAGACTTTCTTTTCTCGTATTCATGAAGGGTATCAAAAATATCTCTTCCAAAAGGTATTGAGTCAGAAATATCTTTTACAGCACTGTGTTCTTTTCTTTCAACATATCTTTGGTGCACATGATTCAAATCTGAGATTCTAGTTTCTGAAATATCATGAAAAAGACACATCTTCAAAACCTTAAGAACATTGATTCCCGGTTCCATTTGGGCCAATACGTAACCAATAAATGAGGTTCGATTGATATGTTCAGCGACTGACTGCTCTCCTGTTCCGAGAAAGTGAAAGCCACTCCTTGGTGTTTTTGAAAGCATACCTACTTCAAAAAGAAAATTAGCAATTTTTTTTATACTTAGTTCCTTTACTTTTTTTATCTTCATTTTATAGTATGGCTATTTCCTCAATTACTGCTTTTATTTTTTCTGTATTGACCCCTATATTAGTAAGAAGCTCTGGCCTCTCCAATATCGATTTACACAGTACAACCCCTTGAAGAAGTAACTCTTTTTTTTCACGTCCATTTAGACTTGTTAAGCATGTCAATGGATGCAATTTAGACTCCGTAATCATCTGTTGCAAATTACTCACTGGTGGGTAATTCCAGCCAACAAGTTTGAGCCCCCCTTCACATAAGGCGTATTCAATAGCTGTTGAAGTAAATTTTGTGTTTGTCACTAACCATGCTTCGTCAATGTCTCTTAAACCCCCGAAGTCAAACTTTACCTTTCTCAAATCATCAAAACGCGCTTTGATATACAAAGCAACTTTAACATCTGATTTCGTACCTGTTTCATTATGAAATTTTGCTTCCACCATAATTAATTTTTCTTTATTCCATGCCACTACATCGATTTCATGTGGGATGCAAAACCCCTCAACAACCTGACCGGTCTTCGTCTCGAACCCACGCGCGCGAAAAATCTCAGCGACATAATCCTCGAACGGAAAGCCAGAAGGTCCAAGTTCCATGACCGCATGTCGAATAGAGTATTTTAGCGAAACAGGCTTCGCTTTCTCTCGTAATATCTCAAAGGCATGATTATAAATCTCTCCAGTAGTTGAATTTTCCTTAATTTCAGAGGTCACATGAGAAATAATTTCATTTATAACCTCTATTGATGCGCCTGAATGTTGAAGTGATTCTCGCAACTTCGCAGGATCAAATAATTCACGAGTCCCGTTAGATTTGATAATAAATAATGAATTTTCTGTAGTCATTAAATGATTATCTCACAAATAACCTATACGGCAAAATTATGAAATTATGGGACTTTTTCAATTATCCCTCCTCCCAAACAGATTTGATTGTCATATAAAACAGCTGACTGCCCCACAGCTATCCCGTTTTGAGTTTTGGTGAATGATACTTTATATCCATCTTTGTCCTTTGTTATAGTGCAATCCTGTTTTTCTTGCCGATATCTTATTCGGACACTAGTTTTCAAAGGGAAAATAGGTTCTCCTACGATAAAGTGCAGGTCAGAAATATAAACACTGTTAATCGAAAAAATTTTATCATTTTCAATAACCTTACTTGCCACAGTTATAGTATTTTTTTTTAAGTCCTTTGTAACTACAAAGAATCTTGGCTCATCTATTGTTTTCTTTGTGATAGTAAATCCGTGTCTCTGTCCAATAGTCAGAAACATTGCCCCATCGTGGTAACCAATAGTCTCACCTTTCGTATTTAAAACATCTCCTACTTTTGTTTCTATATAGTGTGAAAGAAAATCCTTCATATCTATCTTTCCTAGAAAACAAAGCCCTTGACTGTCCTTTTTTTTGGCAGTAGGCAAACCAAAATCAAGAGCGAGTTTCCTAACCTCTCTTTTTGTCATTCCTCCCACTGGAAAAAGAGTGTGCTTCAACTGTTTTTGATTCAGGGTGTAAAGAAAATAACTCTGATCTTTTTCTTTATCTGCCGACTCTCTTAATTCATATCTATTCGTAGACATTCGTTGGTCGACTTTGTTTTCATTCGTATCGCGTACTCGCGCATAATGCCCTGTAGCTATGAAATCGGCACCCATTTGTAAAGCTTTATTTAGAAACACTCCAAACTTTACATATTTATTGCAAAAAATATCGGGATTAGGAACTCTGCCAATACTATATTCTCGTATCATATAGTCCACTACTTCTTTCTTATACTCCTCTTCACAATCCAAGGTTAAAAAGGGCACACCAAGCGTGGCACAGACTCTCATAGCACTCCTTCTTTCTTCCTTCCAATCGCACAGCAAAAAATCAGGACTCCAAACCTTCAAAAAGACACCTGTCACGTCATATCCTTCCCTTTGTAATAATGCCAAAGCAACCGATGAATCCACTCCACCTGATACCCCAACAAAAACTTTACCTTTGTTATTCATTTCCATCTTTATACCACAAAAAACTCTCAATAAATAATCGCGTTGAAGTTATGTCTTTTTTGGAGGCCCCGCAGCCGACTGGGCGAGGTGAGAAGCGAAGCTTCGCAAGACCTTGAACATTTTATAATTAAAATGTGAAAGGTGTACTGCTCCTGTAAGGAGGTGAGGGAGTTTTGCACCAGCGAAAACCCGTACTCCAAAAAGGATATAACGAGAAAGTGATTATTTATTTAAGTATAGTTCTTTATTCCTCTTATGTTGTTCAAAAGTTGTCCCATAATACATGCCCCCACTTTTACTAGAAAGAAAATAAAGGTATTTGGTATTTATAGGATTTATCGCAGCCAAAATAGAATCTAACCCTGGGTTTCCAATAGGACCTCTAGGTAGTCCTGGATATTTGTAGGTATTGTATAAAGAATCTATTTTCAAGTCCTCCAAGGTTAACTCGTATGTATTTTTCCCGTTGATATAAAGAAATGTTGAATCCACCTGGAGAGCCATGCCGATAGACAACCTTTTCCACAGAATCCCAGCTATAGTTTTCCGGCTTTCTGTAGTTCTGGCTTCTACCTCAAGTATTGAGGCCATGATAATAATATCCTTCAAACTCCTTGTTGATGTAGACAAATTGATGAGTGACATCTTTTCATTAAAGTTTTTTTTCATTCTATCTATTACACCTTGTGGAGTAGATACCGGGGAAATGAAATATGTATCAGGAAATAAATAACCTTCACTATCCTTCGCTAGAGTCATAAATTCTTTTTTATTGAACCTGAGAAGTGTTTTTTCCAAATAATCCCCTATTTGAAAAATATTCCAACCCTCAGGAATAGTAATTTTTTTAGATTCTAAATGATATTTTCCTTTTACTAATCTATATGCAAGCCTAGCTGGACCCTCTCTTTTGTCTAATATGTAATCTCCAGCTAAAACACCTTTTTCCCCACCGAGAAGGATCACATGAGTTCTAAATAAAAATGGTGACCTGATTATTTTTTTTGAATATAATGTGTCAGTAATTTCCTGCAGAGAATTACCATTGTCCACAGCAATAACTTCTCCTATAGGAAAATTTCTTGGAGTTTTATAAAAAAATAAAACAATAGATAGCGCTGATATCAAGAAAACACCAACACAAACTGTTTTTCTGTGTGATATCACCCAATCCTTAAATTTAATAAGTTCCTGTTCCATTAATTATTGTAAATCCACACTCTCTAGACTGGAAGGTTGGCAGGAGCCTGACCTTTTTTAGATTCGATACGTCCAAATGTTGGAGTAGCAGAAACACTTCCTGGCAAATGAAATAGTGTTGCTAATTCCTCAGTATTTAGAACAAAATGTGGTCGAACATGAGGCTTATGAAAATATGCACGCCTTTTATATGCATCCAAAAACTCTTGCTTTTCAGCATTGAGCAACTTAGGACTTCTATCTTTCCATGCTAATAGTAAGTGTTTATATTTTAGTGAGTTGGTTCCGGTTGGTTGGAAACCATTTAAATGCGAATTGAAATGCATAATTCCCCCAACAATCCCTCCGACATTCCCCATAGTAAAAACATCTTTTGGAGCGATATAAATTACCCTTATACCAGTATCGAACCCTTTTTTTGAAATACTTCTTTCAAGAGCATTGATTGTCTCTTTTTCAGTGTCGGTTAATTGCCGAACTGTTCCAGGTATAGCCTTACCTTCTTTATCTTTTTCTCCTTTTGCTTTTGAAATTATTTTCTCAATCTCAGTTTTGGCTGCCTCCTTCCATCTGAAGTCTTTCTTTTTCATAAAATCCCATTTATCCTCCATTTTCCAACTGCTCCAAATCTTCCATTTAGAAAATGTCTTATCGGTATCTTTTTCCTCAGCAATATGAGCTCTGATGATAATTTGTATCCAAACTTGATTTCCTGGAGATAGGGAGCCTAGAAATTCAATAAGTGGTGTGATCGGGTCAATTTTGTACTCTTCATCTGGGTCTTTATCCATTCCATAATCAATATATGTCTTTATTGGAAAGGCATCAGACTCAGTAAGTTTGAATTCTGTCATCCACATTCCACTTACTTCAGGATCAAAAGATGTTGGTAAGGTATAGTCAGGAACTTCATATATCTCAACTCCTGGATACTGGGAATAAAGATTAGACTCTATCTGGTTCTTAGTATCCTTTCGAGACCAGATAAAAAAGTACACAGCTCCTTCTATTGATACAATTTCTAGTGAATGCGAAACTCTAACCTGCCCCTTCCAGAACTTTTCGAACCAGTTAGCCTCTCCTAGTGTACTGTATAGTGCTGCAATACAAAACTCCATAGCTTTTGGTGACTTGAATATTTCTCTAGGCAACTTTATCTCAAGTAAAACATACTTCTGCTTGGCAAAAAACAAAGCTCTTCTATAGTCAACCCAGTAGTTCCATAAGATTATTATTAGAAAAACTGGAACCCAAACGTAGGAGGTGTAATAAATTATTTTTAAAATCAGAAGCACACTCGGAAGTGTAAAAAAATCAATAAATGGATCAATCATAGAACTAAGTATACTAGAACAATTTCTAATTTTCAATTTCTAATTTTCAAACAGATACATTAAGTATTTTGTTTAGAAATTGAAAATTAGAAATTAAAAATTTTCTTTAAGCAATACCGTATTTACCTTCTTTTGATTTCTTGAAATATTTTAAGTTTTGAAGATTTACCATAATAGTGTTTTCTTTTACATATCTCTCCTTCAATACTTTTTTTATAATTTCGTCTTTTGTCATCGGACCGTTCTTTTCAATAATTCCTTTTATGACATCGCGAACTACTCCGCTCATATAACCCCACTCTGAAAGTGCATAAAGTCCTCTTCCTACCAAAACAAATCGAGGGTCCTTTATAAGTTCGTTGTGAGTTGTTGCAACATGAGCTTTCTTTTTGAATAGTTCTGTAATAAGTTTCGCTACTTCTCGGAAGTGAATCGGCGAACCGTGTCGTCTAATAACTAGGTATGCATAGTCTCGCATTCCCTTTGCATTTATATTTGATGAACCTGTCTTACCCCATTCACCAAGAGGGTTCTTATCAATGAGTTTTGATAGAGTTAACCATCTCTTCGCAATTTCATCATTTTTAGACTTATCAGATACGTCTTTTAAATGTTCTAGAAACTTTCCAACCATATCAGACTCCAAAAGAATCTCATCATCTGAAAGTGACGAGTAAAGTGTTCGAAGTGATGCGTGGATTTTCTTTGATAGCTCTTTGTCTACTGTCCAGCGATGCTTAAACTCTGAATCCTCTTTTTCTTTATGAAAATCTTCCCCTACAACAAGCAGAAAGTGAATCTGGTTTTGGGTAGCTTTATCCTTTGAAACATGCTTCAAGAAAAACTCTTCTGAAACTGTCGAACCTAGATCGGAAATCACCTTTCGCAATTCATCAAAAACCATCTTTTCTTTGGTATATTCCTTTGACTTTCTAACATTGATTATAGAGTAATTCTCTATTTGTCGAACTCTTTCACGAGTAATCTTATACTTTTTGCCAATAGCTTCGAGAGTCATTCTCTTGGTATCATTTTCTAATCCGAATCTACTCATAATCACATCCTGAGATCTATCTCCGAGGATAGTAAGTAGTCGTTTTACAACTTGCTTAGGCTTAAATGTTATCGGTGTTTTTTCTGTCATAGCTATTGTTAGTAAAATATTATTAATATCTAACGTCTAATGTAAGTTATTTTTATCATTATAGTTCTCAATAGTCAAGTCTTGACCAAATTGTCAAAAAATCACCAAGTTTACTAATCTATTTGGAATATATATAACTTTTTTTATTTCTTTACCTAGTAACCATTTCTCTACATCTGGTAATGTTTTAACCATTTCAATTACATCATTTTCTAGCGTATTTAGAATTATCATACAATCTGCTCGAACCTTTCCATTTACTTGTATTACAATTTTCACTTCTAATTCCAACATCTTTTTTGGATCTGCTTTTGGCCATTTCTCATTTACAAGCAATGTCTTATTTCCCAAAAACTTCCAAATCTCTTCGGTCATGTGGGGCGCAAAAGGGTTGAGGACTTTCAGAAACATCTCAAAATGTGCTTGTTTTATCTCCTCCTGCTTCTCCATTTCATTTGCAAGAATCATCATTGAGGACACAGCCGTGTTAAATGCAAAGTTATTTATATCATCTCCTACTTTTTTGATAGTTTTGTGAAGTAATGCCTCCAATTTAGTATTAGTACTAATGTCAAGGACTGTCCTTGACATTTTTTTAGTAACAACTTTTTCTTGAAGTCTCCAAACTTTATCTAGGAAACGCCTAGAGCCTATTATATTATCTGTGCTCCAAGGTAGTGAGCTTTCGAAAGGTCCCATAAACATTTCATAAACACGGAGTGTGTCTGCACCATAGTATTTCACAACATCGTCAGGGTTTACTCCATTGCCCCACCTCTTACCCATTTTACGATTATCCTCCCCGAGAATCATTCCTTGGTTTCGTAAAGTCTGAAATGGTTCTTCTGTCGGTACCAAATTGTAGTCCTTTAAAACTTTGTGCCAAAAACGAGAATAAAGTAAATGTCCTGTGGCATGCTCCTGCCCACCCACGTACATGTCTACATTTTTCCAATATTGAATAGCTTCTTTGGTTCTTTTGGCTTTAGTATTATTTTTGAAAATTGGAAATTGGAAATTGGAAATTCCTTGCGTCATGTACGCAAGGTAATACCATGAAGATCCAGCCCAACCAGGCATAGTGTTTGTCTCTAAACCTTTTTTCATCCACTCTTTAACACCAGCCAGCGGTGAGTCCCCAGTCCCAGTGGGTTCATAAGACTTCACATCTGGAAGTTTTAATGGGAGAGATTTATCTCCAAGTGGCTTAATTATTCCGTCCTTGGTGTGAACAAGAGGGATAGGTTCACCCCAATATCTCTGGCGTGCAAAAATTGCGTCCCGTATTTTATATTTTGTCACAATTTTACCTCCCACTTCTTTTGTGATTTTAATTTTTGCTTCCTCTGAAGAAAAACCGTTGAACTTCCCAGAATTAACCAGAATGCCCTCACTAACAAAACAATGATTATTTTCCAATATTTTTTTTATAAAAAGCGCTTCAGCATTATAATCAGTCTTTTTAAGAACTTCAATCGCTTCTTTCATATCAAACCACTTAGTTTCTGTTATCCAACCATCATGTTGAATTTTTTCTTTCTCCTCGTTGGTTATTTCAACAAGATATCCTGCAATCCTTCGAACTCTATTCTCTCCAGTATTATTTTTCATATCCTTCCTATAAAATCTTTCTACACTTCCAAGATAATCCTTTATTTTAAAATTCTTATATTCAGTTTCCTCTCTTATTTCTCTCGAAAGAGCACTTAAATCACTTTCACCTAACTCATAAGAACCACCAGGTAATGAATACTGTTCATTATTTTCTTTAACCAATAAAACTTTATTATTTCTCACGATAATTGCCTTAACAACATCTCTACGTATTGGTTCTTTTAAAATATCACCAAAAACTTCGATAATCACTTCATTAAAAGGTAAAATATATTTCTGAGCAAACTCCAAATCCCTTTCATCATGTGCGGGTACTGCCATGATCGCTCCGGTGCCATAATTAACTAATACATAATCTGCAATCCACACTGGAATTTCTTCACCATTTGCAGGATTTATAGCAACGATGCCACGGAGAATAACACCAGTTTTTTCTTTTGAATCCATTCTTTCTTCTGGAGTTATTAATTTTGTCTTGTTGATGTAACTAGAAACAGCATCCCAATTCCTAATTTTTGATTTTAAATTCAGTAATGCTGGATGTTCTGGTGCCAAAACTAAATAAGTCACACCGAAAATAGTATCTGGTCTGGTGGTAAAAATCCTGATGTTTTGACCATCTTTGATTTTAAAATCAATTTCAGCTCCAACAGACTTCCCTATCCAGTTTTTTTGAATTTCTTTGATGTGGTCTGACCAATTGAGAGTATCCAATCCCTTAGCTAATCTATCTGCATATGCTGTGATACGCAAGAACCATTGTCTCATCTCTTTTTTTACGACTGGATAGCCGCCTCTCTCTGAGACAGGACCAGTTGGACCATCTACCACTTCGTCATTAGCTAAAACTGTTCCTAAAACAGGCGACCAATTCACCTCACTGTAGCCCTCATACGCCAAACGATAATTCATTAGAATATCTTGTTTTTCTTTTTCTATTTTTTCATTCCATTCTTTAGCTACAAACTCTGATGTAAAAGTTCCTGCAGCGTTTACTCCAACATTCCCAGATTTTTCAAAGATTTTTATTAGTTTTTCTATAGGTTCGGCCTTGTTAGTCTTTTGGTTATACCAAGAATTATAAATTTTAAGAAAAATCCATTGTGTCCATCTATAAAATTCTGGATCAGTAGTATTGACCCTTCTTTCCCAATCATACGAAAAACCAATTTTATTTAATTGAGCCTCAAACGCCTTCACATTTTCCAAAACAGCCTTTCTCGGATGTATATGGTGCTCGAGTGCGTATTGCTCGGCAGGCAAACCGAAAGCATCATATCCCATAGGGTGTAACACGTTAAATCCCTGCATCCGCTTGAAGCGAGCGAACACATCCGATCCTATATAACCCTTTGGATGACCTACATGAAGTCCCACACCGCTAGGATAAGGAAACATATCCAATACATAGTATTTCTTTTTCTTTGACGTATTTAGCGTTTTGTAGACCTTCTTCTTCTCCCACTCTTTCTGCCACTTCTTCTCGATAGATAAATGATCATATTCTTTCATTTCCTCATTTTACCTAAAAAAACCACTTCAAGCAAAATCCCCGAGGTCGGACCTTGGGGATTTTGCTTACATAGGGTAACCCTATGTAGTTAATATTTATAAAAATTATGTTAAAAAAGAGTTATAATTATCTTAGTGGTTTAGCGAACATGTTAGGATTTATTTTTTGTTCAAAGCAATACCTTCCAGCCGGATGAGCTCCAAAAATTCCAGGTCCTCCATACGGATACATTACTGCTGTAGAACCAAGTTTATCCATCCTTGAATCACTCGCCTTATTGAATTCCGCACATAAACTGTAGTTTAGCGCATCTTTTCTAACATACTCGTATGGTTTTTTGGTTTGTTGGTCAATCACATTCGGCATGTAATCGAGTGACCCAGCCTCAGTTAGATTTTCAGGAAGCTTTCCATTTTGAGAGTAAAAATTCTGGATGTAATTATTTATTTCCTGAAGATTACTAATCTTTTGGTTATCATACTTATATAGTCTTTGGGTAGCTGGTGAACCGAGAACAGAAAATCCCCAAACAATAGAGCCTAAGATAACAACTCCAGTTACAACTCTCCAAACTTTTCTCGATTTTGAGGTCAAAGTTCCTCTGATATCTGACAGGTAATACACAAACAATGCTCCTGAAACTACAAGTAGCACGAGAACTTTCAGAAGAAAGCCTACTGTAAGTTCTTGTCCGTCCAAGAAGTAATACAAAACTGTTACCAAATCCCCTGCGATGACTAGTCCTGCAATAAAAAGGGTGACAAAAGTTAATGCCTTATGAATTCCTGTATTCCTATCTTTTGGATTACTTTTGTATTCCCTCTCTAATACCCACATAAGTAGAATAAGAATAGGAAAAACTACAATTAGAGATGCCACTGGCCAAGAAATTGATGGTGAGGCACTGTAATAATAGTTGTAACCTTCAACCACTTTTGGATATGAATAATTGATAATTGTAAAAAGTAGATTTACCAAACTTACAACCACAGCATATAAGGCCACAATTGCCCCTAAATTCAGAAAAAAATCTTTAGAATTAAATTTTTTTGGTTCCATGGTTTTGATTTAATAATAATTTATTCAGTAGTAACACCATCAAACTCCTCTTCGTTTTCTATGGCCTCCTCCTTTGTGCTTCGAACCACTCCATCCTTGTGATGAGCTGGGCTATATATAGTATAGAGCTTTAGTGAAGTATTAACACTAGTATTTATAACGTTATGTGTCGCCCCTTTTGGAACTACAACAGCATCTCCGTCAGAAACCTCATATTCTGAGCCATTTATGACAACTTTTCCCGTCCCATCCTCAAACCGGAAAAACTGGTCATTCTCATTGTGAACTTCAAATCCAATGTCTTGTCCTGGAAAAAGACTCATCAGCACAAGCTGACTCTCCTCACCTGTATACAGAACTTTTCTAAAGTTTGTATTCTCTTTTGTAAGTTTTTCAATATTATCTTTGTATCCTTTTTTCATATGAATTTAATAATTGTATCATACTATTTAAAAAATTCCATAAACTTCACAGGATCAATTGAAACATTATAAATTCTAACAGAAAGGTGGAGGTGAGGAGCTGCTGCGTATCCAGTTTCTCCCGAAAGACCAATAACTTGGCCTTTTGTAATTGAATCCCCCACTTTTACATTTATTTTTGAAAGATGTAGATAAAAAGTCATAACACCAAGCCCGTGATCAATAACTATGTGCTTTCCGTAATTTCTAGCAACGTTTGCAACACTAACAACTCCATCGTTCATTGCCGAAATTTTTGTTCCAGTTTTCGCACGAAAATCTGTTCCTTTGTGTATCAGTGTGTAGCCACCAGTTTTTCTAGAGTATCCAAAGTCGTCGGTAACTATCGGATTTTCCAAAGGAAAAATAAATTTCTCTTTCCAAAATATTTTTTGACTCGTTGGAATTTTATTTAACACAGCATTTTCCTTGGCAAGGGACGTCACTAGACTTTTTTGACCAGCGACAGTATCTCCTCCGAGCTTTTTTGGAATACTAAACACTTCCTCTATTTTTTTGCGCTCTTTAATAACTAGATTTTTAGAAAAACTAGTTCCGTTCTTTAATATAACTTTTATTTCATAATCACCCGATTTTTTATTTATATCAACTCCATAAAAAGCCGTGGGTTTATCATTGTATACAAATAACTTCAACAGTTTTCCGGAAATTGTGGTGCTAGCAATATCTGCAAGCTTTACATTTTCATTCACTATCATAACTGGTTCACCTTGAAGTGGAAACTCTGGAATGAAGGAAATTGATGGTGTAGCAGAGTGCACCAGAGCAGGCTCTGAGAAGGTGAAGAGTAAAGTTAGAATTAAAAAAATAAATTTCTTCATGTCCTATTTAATAATATCATTAAAATAAAATCTTTATGTGTAGCTTGGTCAACTTTGACAAATACAGTTATTTACTCTATTGTAATTAGCGGAAACTTCTTTCCCCAACTCAGAGGCGTGGATGAAAACTATCTTAATTGCACTTGTGACTCTCTGCTTCTGCCAAGTAGTAGGAGGGCAGGTACGCCAACTGCCGGGAGAGCAAATCTACCGACGTCTCCATGTGGAGGCCTTCTCGCACGGAAGTGAAAACGCTTATTACCCCACTCTCGTCCAAGAAAAACTGGAGTGGATTAGGGTTGAAAGCTTTGCGGGGCGCTTAATAATTATCCATGCTGAGCGATTCAGTAATGCCTCAGCATCAACAATTATGGCCTCCGACATTACTGTGGATGGCAAGAAAAGAATTGTTGTATCGCTGGAGTCAATAAGGGTAAGCAGTGCGACATTAACTACCAAGGAGTTGAAGACGCATTACGCCCTGGCAATGACACATGAAGCCATCCACTTTGAAGCCTACGAGACGATTCGGCTAGGCCGCAAGGCAACACCAAATCAACGAGTAAACGAGGAGGTTAGAACCTGGCACAGGTGGATAATAGGCGCGGTGAGGCCACTGCTCCAAACTGGCCACAAAATGTCACCGGGTCTTAAAGAGGTAAACGAAGTCCTAAAGAGATGCGGAGACGATGCCAGGTGTGTTGAGTTCGTGATGGAAATCAACATGCGCACAGTTCAACTGAAATAGAATATTGATATCGGCGGCGTGGAGACCCGCCGATTATTCGTATCTGAAATTTTAAATTCTAAACTCTATAACATCGCCGTCTTGAACGATATATTCCTTCCCTTCAGTTCTGACCTTTCCCTTTTCTCTAGCAGCGCCATATGAACCAGCTTCTAAAAGGTCAGTGGTTGCTACAACTTCAGCGCGAATAAACTTGTCTTTGAAATCTGTGTGAATAGCTTGTCCAGCAACAGGAGCTGTTGAGTCTCGTAGTACAGTCCAAGCTCTAGTTTCGTCTTCGCCTGTTGTAAAATATGTAATCAAATCCAAAAGTTTATATCCACCTTTTATCAAAGTATTGATTCCGTCATCCTTTCCTCCTAGTTCAGTTCGGAACATTTCTTTTTCATCTCCTTCTAGATCCTTTAGTTCATTTTCTATATTAGCGTCAATTGTTACCCATTGACTGTGACTCTCCTCAAAAAAAGAAATTAGTTTCTGGTATCGGGCGTCTCCTAATTCATCAAGGTTCGTTCCTCCAGCTTTTTTATTCAATGCATACATAATCGGTTTGAATGTAAGGAGCGTAAGCATCTTTACAACCACCTTTTCCTTTTCGTCTAAATCCATACTATTTACAAGTTTTCCATTTTTCAAATGTGCATCTACTTTTTGTAAAGTCTCATGTTCGAAAATCGCCTCCTTCTTCAGAGCCTTCACATCTTTTTGTAAATTTGAAATTCTTTTTGTAACTGTTTCTTCATCAACTAGAATAAGTTCATAATTAATAACTTCAATATCTGAGACTGGATTGATTCCGCCGTGCACGTGGATAATCTTATCGTCTTCAAAAATTCTCACAACTTGCACAATCGCATCAACTTCACGAATATTAGATAGGAATTTGTTTCCCAAGCCTTCTCCATCTGCGGCCCCTTTTACAAGCCCAGCAATATCCACAAACTCTACGACCGCCGGAATAGTCTTTGCAGACTTAGA
This sequence comes from Candidatus Zambryskiibacteriota bacterium, assembly GCA_009694965.1. Taxonomy (GTDB): domain Bacteria; phylum Patescibacteriota; class Minisyncoccia; order Phycocordibacterales; family DATDWN01; genus C7867-006. The sequence goes on along the minus strand of SIBV01000001.1, from coordinate 941 downwards.
GAATTCCGAAAGTTTCCACAGTCTCTCGTCTGGTACAGGCACGATTCCAACAGACGGATCAATAGTACAAAAAGGATAATTCTCCGCTGGCACTGACTTTTTTGTCAGCGCATTAAAAAGCGTCGATTTCCCGACATTAGGAAGCCCCACAATTCCTATACTTAAAGATGACATAACATAACTACTCTACACAATTTTCTGTGAATTGTATAATTATTTTTTCATATTATTTCAAATTATTTTTGATAACAAGGCCCCCCGTTTATATCTCTCCAAAACTCTGTTGCTTTTTTGATTCCTTTTTCATCCCAGCGTATTACAGCTCTGCTTTTAATATACATTTTCATTAGCATAAGCACATATTTATTAACTGCTTCATCTGATACCTTGTGTTCTTCAGGTATTAGTATTGGTCCACAAGGCATGCCAGCACATATAGCATAAACACATGGATATGTTATTTCTTCTTTCATATTTTTCTATTAAAAATTCCTCTTGTAATGAGGAAAGATAGATGACTAGTCTTATCTTTCCATTTAGCTTTCGCTATTTGGCTGGATTTGGCACCTTCTCATTTCTGAGGGTTGCTGATGGGTCCTTGAGCCAGTTGCTCTCGCCATACTCTCGATACAACTATTTAGTTGTGAATATACTGTAGCACAAGTTCATTGAAAAATACAAATAGTCTTAACCCATCCTTCTTTCGCACACACACTTTGCTCCCTTGATTTTAGAATACCAGACCGTTTTCTCAGTTTTTCTAGATTGCTTTACTGATTTTTAATTAACTCTAACAGACAATATAGCAAGAGTATTTTTTTCGCACACTGGACAAACATTATCTTCCACCAAGACATTGTAGCGTTCCATTTTGCCATGTTGTTTACATTCCACTCCCGTATCAGGGACAGTATTTAAGTCAATGTTAAATCCCATTTTAT
>SIBV01000010.1 GCA_009694965.1 Candidatus Zambryskiibacteriota bacterium | reverse complement strand
AACCAGCTTTAATTTTTTCCTGCACCTCTTCGGCGATACGTTTAAAAAGCTCAGGATTCTTTTCCATCATGGCGAGTAGCATGTCTACCTGTGCTTCCGGCACACCCTGCGCCTTCAGCATCTTTTTCATCAAAAAACTTTGGAACATATCGGGCTTTTAGGTATCCCCCACTTTATCATTGTCCGAATGGTTTGTCCTATACCACTAGAACAGTATGGATGAGTGGATGATTTGAGAGAAGACGTGTAAAGTTGCCGGAAGCAACAACGATTAACTTGGTAAACGAAGCCTTTTTACAAGAGCTTCTGCTTCTTCTTTGCCGTAGAACTTACCTACTTCAACTTTTTTGCCAATGCGATAGTCCCATACGTGTAGCACGAACTCTTTCAGGATGTTTTTGATTTCTTCATTTACTTCAACGTTCTCATTTTCGATCCTGGCTATTATTTTATGGTCATCTTTCTTAATACCATCTCGCGTTTCAAATTGCTCAAACATGCCGATTACTTCAACTTCGGCCATACTTTTTGACTTAAGAGCTTGTTTCGTAAGAACAAAGCAATCTAGGCAATCGCCATCACCACTTTTTGTGTTTTGTATAAATCCATAAGGAAAAGGGTATCTTCTAGCCACGGTGAAAGTTACTTTATCTTGTAGGGTAACTTCGTCAAAGACATTTCTTTGATCTGACCCTACTTCACACTCTATGATTACTTGTATGTTCATATTTATTAGCTTAGAAGGGATCAAACTTTTATTTCCCAGATACGATCAACTTCCCATTTATCCTCGACTTTTTTCATTACAGCTATATTATCAAATTTCATTTTGTAGTCGGGTTGAATTCCTGATGTGAGATAGCTCCATACTTGATCATAATCAAACGGCTTTAATGCCGCAAAAGCAACAGTCACGTGAAGTTCCTGATTTGTGTCAAATTCATCAAAAGTGAGATTCGTAATCTCGTGTAAGACTTTACTCAGACGATTTATATTATCTGACATCTCCCTAGAGGGCTTAGCATCAACATATATAACTTCTTTACCAAAATTTCCAAAGCCTTTGAGGGAATAATTTGTTTGCACACATGAAGCGGCAAAATCTTCAAGCTTTCCGTAAAGTGTCTTCATTTCTTCTTCGTCAAATTCAAACCATCTTTTCAATGTAATATGTGGGAGGATGCGATCATGTATTGGGAAAGTCTGAAACTTTTCCGATAAGTTCCTCGTGATACTTTCATGATACTTCCCGACTTCTCCCCTTATTAAGTGTACGATTACACGCCTCATGAATGAATCCTATCATGAGTCTATCAAAATAAGGTAGTGTAATTCAGGTTCGACTTTCTAAGACAGCTGAAAGCTCCAACCTCTATTTCTTGCCCTAAAAACACTTTGCTGTGTCTCCTGAACAAAATCCGAACTTTTTACCAAACGAATCCTGACGATAACTAATCGCGCGCCTCGTCCGCTCCCTTCGGTCGCGGGAGCAAAAACCAAAAATTTTCCTTACCTGTCTTATTTTCCTCGGCGGGGGGTGTGGGGGGAGCCGACAAAAAATGGAAAGGAAATTTTTGGTTTTGCTTCGCCGCTACAGACTACGAAATGAACATTTTCATTATATCACTTTGTGTTGTTTTGATTTGTTCATTTCTCCGTCCTTGCGGCGAGACGAGGCGCTTCCTCTCGACGTTCTGTGGTAGCTCTAAACTCTGTGGCTTCGGTGACTGGTCGTGGTAACTCATAAAGTGGATTGTGCTAAGCACAAACAAATCTGTATGTGCTTGCCCCGCCCGTCCTGTGCGCGCACAAATCCCCGCCGTTTTTAGGAGATATTATAAAACGGCGGGGATTGCTCCCACAACATCTAATCGGTGAAAAAATTTATTTTTTTATCTTAATGGAAACAGAAGACTCATCATCCAATCCGGAAGGATTAGTCTCTTGGCCAGCTGTATCATAATACTGAACTCTTACCGCAATAGCAGTATCCCTGTCTTTATAAGGATTACCCTGAACTATCATCTTTTTCGTATACGGACCCTTACCCAAAGTGAGTGTTTGACTGCATGTTGTTCCTTCAATTGAAGCTTGGGATTCCCTGCCTTGAATACAAAGGAATGTAACTTTCCTTATAGCATATTGTGATGGTAGAGTACCAAACGTCAGAGTGACTGTTCCTCCTTCTTTCTCAACTACATATTTATCAGCTTTTAATAATTGAGGCTGCGTAGGAGGTGGCAAAATTCTAATTTGCTCTTGATCCATGGCTGGAGCTTCATATGATCTGCCTTGCTGAGTGACTGTATTTTTTACTACATTTCCTTGGCTATCGAGAGCTTTAACAATTAATATTTCTCCGTTGTAAGTGTGTTCATTTAATTGAAAAGCATCGGTCTCAGGGACAATGATTGTGTGTACCGTGTCAGAAGTTGTTTCTTTCAGTAAAGTATCAACTTTATCGGCACTGATCAGGCCAAGAGGCTTGTCGTGCCAAGCAGGTTTAGTGATACTGATTTCATATTTACTTGCCCCTTGCACTGGCGAGAACACAACAGTGACAGATTTGCCTGGTTCAAGAATATTGCTGTGTGTTGGAGCTACAATTGCTAGATACTTACCCTCATCAATTCCCATTTGTTTATACTGAGCAGCAATTTTAACCAGATTAGCTTGAGCCTCTGCTATATCAGAAGCATTTTGAGAAATATTTGTTGATGCGGTAACGGTAGTTTTTGTTTGAACAGAAACTGTGGGAGTAGTTTTTTGAGTTGTAGGATTTTGTTGAGTAGTAACAGGTGGAGTTTGGGCATTATCAACAACAGCGGGTACTTCTACTTTCTTATTTTTATAAATATATACACCGCCACCTACCACCAACAAAGCGATAATGACCAAAAGCATTGGGACTACAAAACCTTTTTGTGAGTTTTTCATATTCGTATTATATTCTTATTTTAATAATTCATCAACCGAAACACCAAGAGTATTCAAAATCTAAATGAAGTCCTAAACAAAGAAATAACGACTGGTAATAACTTAATTCAAGAAACCTTGGATCATTTAGATGTGTGGCTCGTTAAACGTCTTTCAGGTAAAGAGTATGAACACGCTACGTCAAAACCGCCCAAGCTCCATGAGAAAGCCATAAGGAGATGTACGAAACACAACGACATCATTCTCGACAGCTTCTCGGGATCAGGAAGTACTATGATTGCCGCTGAACAATTAAAACGCAGAGTATACGCGGTCGAACTTGAACCAGTGTTTTGTGATTTAGCTATTAATCGTTACGAAAAACTAACTGGCAAAAAAGCCAAAATAATTCATGAAAAAGAATAAAATTAAAAATGAATTTTTAGAACAGCTTCGTAAAATACCTATTGTTCAAGTTGCTTGTGAAAAAGTAGGTATATCACGCAACAGTGTTTATCGTTGGAGAAATGAGGACCCAGAATTTATGAAAGATATGGAAAAGGCACTTTCTGACGGTGAAGACTTGGTTAATGACATGAGTGAGAGCCAATTGATTAGTATGATTCGGGAAAAGAATTGGCATGCAATTAGCTTTTGGCTTCGTAAACGAAGTCCTAAATTCCGTGATCGACTTGAAATAAACACCACTACTCCACCACTAGAGGAAATGTCTTCCGAACAAAAAACTGTAGTCGAAGAAGCTTTAAAGCTAGCGTCATTATCAACTGAACAACAAACATATGAAAACAATAACGAACCAAAACAATTATCAACCGATTAGCGGACTTTCTCATGACCTTGCTGGAAAAATGTTTAAGGATAGACGAATCCGAACAGAGATTACTAAGCAGAGTTTCTTTATGTTTTTCCATTTCTATTTCGCTCACTATGTGAAATATATGACTGCACCATTCCAGCGAGAGTTATTTCATTTAGCAGAACGTGAGGATATTAAAAACCTATTTGTTGTAGCTTTCCGAGGTTCTGGAAAATCAACAATCTTCACAACTTCATATCCAGTCTGGGCAATTCTTGGACAACAACAAAAAATGTTTGTGCTAATACTTTGTCAGACACGAAGCCAAGCCAAACAACACATGATGAACTTACGCAGAGAGCTTGAGAGTAACCAACTACTTAAAAACGACCTTGGTCCATTTCAGGAAGAAAATGACGAGTGGGGTTCATCGTCATTAGTTTTTTCTAAACTAGGGTCTAGAATTACAGCCGCTTCAACTGAACAAAGTATTCGTGGCTTACGACACAATCAACACCGTCCTGATCTAATTATTGTTGATGATGTGGAAGATATGGCTTCAACTAAAACTCACGAGGGGCGACAAAAAATATACAATTGGCTCACGGGTGAAGTAATCCCCGCTGGTGATCGTAATACTAGATTAATTGTAGTCGGCAATCTTCTTCATCAAGATTCACTCCTCATGCATCTAAAACGTGATATGGATGAGAATCAATTGAAAGCGGTTTTCAAATCATATCCCCTTATAAACGAAAGTGGTGTTATTGCTTGGCCTGGTAAATACACATCTGCTGAAGATATAGCGAAAGAAAAAAGTCGGTGTGGAAATGAATTTGCTTGGCAACGAGAGTACCTATTACATATTGTGCCAGATGAGGAACAAGTCATTCACCCTGAATGGATCCAACCTTATGACGAACTTCCAAACAAAAATTCTTATTGCGGACTAATCGTTGGCGTTGACTTAGCTATTTCGCAAAAAGATTCAGCAGATTATACAGCCATGATAAGTGCGGTTATTAGTGGAAGTGGAGAAACATTATGTGTATATATTTTGCCGAATATTGTTAATCGCCGTATAACTTTTCCTCAAACTATGGATCAAATAAGATCATTGAAAAAAGTTAACGAAACTATTTATAGTTCAGTTGTCTTTCATGTTGAAGATGTCGGTTATCAAAAAGCGGTAATAGATCAACTTATCCTTGAAAACATTCCAGTTGTTGGTATAAAAGTTTCGTCAGACAAGCGATCACGACTTATGACAGTGTCAGCCATGATACAAAGTGGAAAAATCAAATTTCCACGTTTTGGAGTCGAAGAATTAATTCGACAGATAGTTGGTTTTGGAGTTGAAAGACACGATGATTTAGTAGACGCATTTAGTATCATCGGACATGTAGCAATAGAAAGGAATGGATCGAGACCATGTATTCAGTGGATTTAAGCTATACGACCATGCTACGTATTCATAGTTCTGCATAGACTATGCAGGGTTCCTGGTTCTGTCATCAATATATGTATGGAAACACATATACAGTCGACAGGATTAATAGGTAAAGAAGTGATTTTACCGACGATAAAAATTAAGTATTGTTTGTATGCTCGGAAAAGTACCGAGTCTGACGAAAAGCAAATGTTGAGTATTGATTCACAGGTAAAGGAAATGCTCAATATCGCTGAAAGAGAAAATCTAGAAATAATTGATATTCGTCGTGAATCTCATTCAGCTAAAGACTCGGGTCAAAGACCTGTGTTTAAAGAATTGCTAGAAGACATTAGACGAAAAAGATTTAATGGAATTTTGACGTGGGCGCCTGATAGATTGAGCAGGAATGCTGGAGATTTGGGATCTTTAGTTGATTTAATGGACGAGAAACAACTACTGGAAATCCGTACATATGGTCAACATTTTCATAATTCACCGAATGAGAAGTTTTTACTAATGATACTTTGTTCTCAAGCCAAGTTAGAGAACGATAATAAAAGTATAAACGTAAAGAGAGGTTTGAAAACCAGAGTAGAGATGGGACTCTGGCCTTCTGTAGCTCCAACTGGATATTTGAACAGTAAAAACGTTGGAGAGAAAGGAGTAATCTACACTGATAAACAAAGAGCACCTATTATTAGGAAAATGTTTGAGAAAGTGGCATATGAAAAGTGGAGTGGAAGAAAGATATATAACTGGCTCAAATTTGATTTGAATCTTAAGACAGCAAGTGGAAACAAGAATCTAACACTAAGTAATGTGTATATGATTCTACAAAATCACTTCTACTACGGAACATATGAATACCCTAAAGAATCTGGAAACTGGTATAGAGGTAAACATGAACCACTCATTACTAAAGAATTATTTGATCAAGTACAAGAACAAATGAAGAGATCTGTTATTAGAGTAGAAAATAAAGAGTTTGCTTTCACTAAGCTAATGACATGCGGACTATGTGGATCAGGTATTACTCCAGATGAAAAGTTTAAGAAACAAAAAGACGGTAGTGTTCACCGACATGTTTACTATGGTTGTAATGGATCTAAAGATAGAGATTGCAAAGGTGGATATATAAATGAAATAGATTTGATTAAACAATTTGAAGAGTTGATGGAGAGTATCAATATAGATGAGATTGGAATAAAAGAGAAAATTAAAAATGAAGTACAGAGATTTAAGAAGTTTAATCAGATTGTGCTAAATTCAAAAGACAAGATTGAAGTTAGAGATATTGATATTCGTAACTATTGTAAATACATCTTAAGAAATGGAACTGATGGAGAAAAGAGGGAGTTGCTTGGATGTCTGAGGGGTAAGATAACCTTAAAAGAAAAACGGATAAATTTAGAATAAAAATACTTCTCCTGCAGGTTTTACATCTTTAACATTCCAGTCAGTAAGTCTTTTATTATTTCTGATGAGCCAGCCGCAAGTGTGAATGCTTGTGAATCCTGTCGTGCATGTGAAAGCCAATGATCAGATAGGAAACCCTCGCCACCGTGCAAATGGAGGCATTCATCAATTACTTTTTGGCAATTCTCATAGCAGAACACTTTGAGCATTAATATCTCTTTATCAACCGGTTCTCCATTACTGAAAGATTCGCATACGTTATAGGTGAATTGTTTTGCCGCTTCTATGGTAGTTCTCAATTCAACCATGCGATGACTGATGACTTGTTTTTTAATCAGTGGCTCATTGAATCGGGACCGGTTCTTTAAAAAATCTAACGTTTCCTCCCAGACATATAAAGCTAGAGCATTTAGTGCAGCTGCACCGATTAGCCGTTCTCTATGAAGACCCCTTAGTAGGTAGAGAAATCCTTTAGTTGAATCTCCTAGGACATTATCTTTTGAAATTTCACAATTTGTAAAAACAATCGAAGCTGTATCTCCAGTTTTTAAACCCACCGTATCGAGGCGTTTCTTCCGAAGCCCTTTTGTTTCTGAAGATACTAAAAATAAACCAAGAGACCATATGTTTTTCTTTGTTTCGGTACGCGCCAATACCACATAGTAGCCAGCGACTGAGCCATTTGTAATATATCGCTTCTCTCCGTTAAGTACATAATTTTCACCATTCAGTATCGCAGTGGTACTAATTGAAGCAAGGTCTGAACCACTACTTGGATCAGTGACAGCAAGTGCAAGATAAAAGTCTCCTTGCAATGCCGGCTTTAAAACTTTCTCTTTTTGCTCGAATGTTCCTAGTTGAGAAATCAAGGGGGCAAGCATGTTGCCTTGGACAAGTATGGATAGAGCCCACCCTAAAGCTCGTGATCTGGCTAACTCCTCGGCCAGAATTACCTCATACCAAAAGTCTTTTTCACCACCACCAACGTCACTAGGGAGTGAGACTCCTAGGAATCCTTTTGAAGCAAATTTTGAAAGAAGATCAGCTGGAAAATGTTTCTCCTGTTCCCAACTTTTGGCATTTGGTTTGACTTCTTCCTCAACAAATTTTCTGACGGCTTGGCGAAAAGTGGAATGTTCTTTATCTTTTAAAATTACAGGCTCCATAAATTTAGAAAGACTCCATCGGTGTATTGCCAGTTCTAGTGTCTTTATTTTTTATAACGTACTCTACAATGTCACCTACTGTTTTAATACGATTCATTTTACTTGGTTCGATAGCGACCTTGTACTTATCGCTCAAAACGGCAACTAGCTCGACAATATCCATCGAGTCTTTGGCAATTTCTTCCAAGAGAGTGACATCTTTAATCTGTTCAGGCTTTAGATAAAATGTATTCCTAATTGTTTCTATGATTTCTTCTTTCATATAATTTCTTTGAAGTAAGTCTTGAACGGCTCTGTCTGCGAGAGTTTTTGATACACCTCCTCATCCATTTTTTCCAATTTTTGCATAAGTGCATCTAACTTCTCCTGTCCACTGTCACGTCCATATTTATCGATTTCTGTTCGTATCCAACCAATATGTCCGGTCTCATCGTCAATCATTTTTTGCAGTGCCTCTTTTACTGACGGATGGGTGTTCGGTAATTGCAAATGTTTAGTAAATTGGTCTAGTGTTCTTTTTTCAAAAACTTGAGTGAGGCAAAAAATCTCTAATATATTTTCAGGCATACCGAACAGTTTTCCATACTCTGTTTGATATGTATGAGTTACTTTAAGCGGAATACTACCAAGATCATGTATCACTTTCGTCCACCGCCAAGCATGCTCGGCTTCCTCGAGACAGTGTTCAGTCAAGGGGACCCGATATGCATCTATGTTTGTGTGGAAAGCTAGTTTACCAAACAAAATTGAGCCTGCTAACTCGCAAGCGCGATAATAACTTAAAACGTATAATTCTTGTTCGGATATAGTAGTTTTCATGTCTTTTATTCAATTAAGGCATCGCTCAGTCTTTTGCCAATCAAATGTTCAACTTTCTCATTAAAGCCTTGAATGATTTTTATGTTATCCTCTTTGGCTGGAGAAACTTGAGGCAGAACATATGATCCTAAATGTTGATAGTGCAATGCATGTTCCATCACTTTTTCTTTTACAGAAGGATCGGCCTCGATCATCTTCGCAAGTAAATCAAAAGCAAATTGAGAATGGCTAACTTCCTCTGCCGAAAATCGTGGTAGAAGACCTCTCAAAACAGGTTCTTCGGTAAGCTGGATAAGGTCTTTGAAAAATTCAGCGGCAAAATGTTCTGTCCCCATAAAGTTAACAAGCTCTCGTACTTTATCCGTATACACCACGCCTTTGTCTTTTTCACGAACCTTGATGACTTCTTCATCGGTGACTTGGTTATACCCGACAATATCAAGATATTTTCGACTCATGAAATAGTGCCCATAAGCTTCAAAAGCTTCTATGGTAAAAATTGAGGTGGCGGCGATATCATCCCAAAATAACTCACTCATTTTAGATGTGTAGACCGGCAAGTAAGCTTCAACAAGGCAGGCTTCATGTAATAAATCTAAACATCGGGTATTCTTCAAAGCCAACTCTTTGTCGATTGCCTTCCAATCGGCTCTACCGTCAAAAATTTTACCGTTCACAAAATCTAGTGTTGACATGTTATTCTTTGACTCCAATTAATATTGTTTGTAGCTCATTTTGGTACGTTCGAACATTATCAAAATTAGCTTGGCGTGCAAGCTTTTTCAAAGATTCTTCCGAGCGATATTGAGTATGAAGTTCTGCAAATGTTTTCATTAGATACTCAGATAATTTATGTGGTCTCATTCCAGATGTAAAAAATATTCCGCCCTTTTTTAGATTGGTATGGACGATTTTATAAAAACGTAGGGTGTCTTGATCGTTAAGAAAATCAACAAACCCTGTGCTTACAATCATATCATATTTTTTGTTTTTTCGGTAGGTTTCCTCATGGAATGCATCACCTTGCCAGAAAAACATTTGGTGCTTGTGATGGTCATTTTTCCGTGCAACCATTTCAACTAATTCGTGATCCAAATCTATTCCATGCCACCTTATACGCTTGTAAAAGGGATGATCGGCAATTTTTAGTTCATGTGCGACTTCAAAAAATTCTCTAGCCAATCCCGATGGCACCGCCAAGATATCAATCGGGTCTTTGTGGCTTGTAGCGGCTATAAGGTTGTAGATTTCTTCTTTTGCGTGTATGTAGCGGGACCGGAGAGATCGGGATGATTTTAACTTCAGGAGAATGGAGTCGAGTAAATATCCGATAATAAATTTACCCTTTGGCTTATTTGCATAAATATGGTCAGCAAAGCGATAACTCCCCGAATTCTTTATCCCTTCACGAGCAAGTTCGCTAGTTAGTAATAAATAATAAATCGGCAAGAGGTAGAATTTGCCTTCTTTTAGTAATTTCCTCGGGATAGAAGAGGATTGGCGTGTTTTATTATGAAATTTTGGCATATTTTTTAAATTTCGGTGGCCAGTTACTTTTATCTTTACCCCATATCTTCAGGCTGTATGAGGTTAATCTTTCTACACCAAATGCAGTACAAAAAGAATGCAATAGAACACCTTTAGTCTTTATATTAAAATGTTTACTGAAGAATTCCTCATGGCTATTTATTGAGGCGATCGCAACAGACTGTTTTCCATCTCTTACAACGTACTCTTGCTTTAACTTTTTGAGTTGTTGCATCACCTTTGCTCCATCATCTTGACCGAGGAAAAAAGCATCAGTGGCATTTTCAAAATTTCCTTTGAATCCAAACTCTGTAAAAGCTTTTTCAAGGAGGACTTGAATATCCTGCCGTTTCTTGTTGACTGTTTTTTCATCTCCAAAAATAACCAGCTCTGTCATGTGGAAATCTTGCAAACGATATGGAGATTTCCATTTACCATTTTCAAACCTTGCACAATGAGCTGTTATTAATGCAGAAAAATGATTGATTTTTTTATTCCCTAGACGAGGATATACATGCAGGCATGCGGCAGGGGTAATAAATTGCGGCAAGATATCTGATTGATTCGCTGTCGCAAAAACATTCTGAGGGAAATGGTCAAGATATTTCGCTTTCTTTAAAGTTTTTTCTGGAATGAGGAGTCGTGGGTGAATACGTTCCTCGTAATGATTTTTTAAGAAGTTTGGAAAAAATAAGAGCCATGCCTCGAAAAGGCTCATCCATTCTTGCGATAAATCAGTGTCTAATTCGTAGTTCATGATTTTTTTAGAAACGTCTCCTCGATTTTTCTTATAGACTCAAAGTTGGATGCAACGATCTCGCTGTCTGTGAGTCTTCGACCGAGATACTTTTCTATATAACCCATTAAATCCAGAATATTCATTGAATCTAACACTTTTTCTTTAAACAAAAGTGTCTCAGGATTGATAGCTACCTGTTTATTTCTACAAATACCTTTTATAAATTTTAGTAATTGTTCTTTTGGCATATTATTTAATTTTACCCCATTTAGTTTTTATACAGTACTGTATCACTTTGCCGTAGTATTCTTGGATTGGAGGAAGTCCTTTTTCATAATCAGGTAATACAGTAAGCAAGTTTTTCCTGTCGAATTTTTTTGGGTAAAGAAGTTGGTGGGCAAAATGATTGAGAGCGTTTAATGTCTTTTGTAAAATAGGATTATTGGCGGCAGTCGCAGAGTTCATAAATAAATCAAATACATCTCCGGGGACGATTGCGGGTTTGGGATAATTTCGTAAAGACCATTCGGGATCAGCCACAGCAAGTTGCTTATAACTCTCATCAATTATTTCTTTTAAAGTGAATGATTGATTGCCGTGGGTAATGTGAAAAGTTTGATTTGGTTTAAATTTTTTCCAGTAGAGATCGACTACTGTACTAGCAGTGTAATCGCTTGAGATTAAGTCGATAGAATAGTCCGGCGTTCCTGGAAGCATGGACGCTAAACCAAGATACATCATTCGTACAGCTTGATGGGGAGCAATGAAGTGACTCACTTTACCAGTTTTACTATCTCCGAAAACTGTTGAAAGGCGATATATAGAAGTAGGAAAATTGTTAGAAAAATCTTTTAGTAAAATCTCTGCTTCATATTTGGACTGCTCATAGGTGTTAACAAATCCTGCTGTATGTTCTAGTTCTTTTTCTTTTATCACACCGGTTCTTTTACCGCTTATGTATGCTGTGCTTAAGAAGCCGAACTGAAGGATATGGCCACAGTCTTTGGCGAGAAGTGCTACATTCTTTGTGCCAGTAACATTTATTTTTCTTGCTTCTTCGATCGGAAGGTCGAATCTTGTAGAAGCGGCGGCATGAATGATGTGAGTAACATTATCTGTTAAATCTCGGTAGTCGCTTTTTTCCATCCCAAGCTTTGGTTTAGTGACATCGCCCTTTACTAATTTCAACCGTTCGCGGAATTCTTTTTTGTTAGGCAAAGAAAGTACCGCCAAGATTGTTTCTTTGTCAGCCGATAAACCTTGGTCATGTATAAGTAAATAAATATCAGCATCTGTTTTTTGCATCAAAAGAGAGGTAATCTCTCTACCCACCATTCCCATCCCTCCTGTAATAAAAAGTTTGTTGTTCATAGATTTAGTGTTGCAAAATTAAGCACGACCAACTTGCTCCAAATCCGAAAGTAAACAGCAAAAGATAATCCCCTTTTTTTAATGCACCTTCTTTTTCCATATCTACAAGATTAATAATATGATCGGATGAAACTGTATGTCCTATGCGCGCAATGTTATTTGTCCAAATCTTTTCCATAGGAATATGGACTAGTTTTGCCAGTATTTCCCAGCTTCGCAGACTTACATTATGTGGCACAACCCATTTGATATCGGATATTTTTAAACCTGCTCCTGAAAGGGCGGACTCTATAGCACGTTGAGCCATAGGAAAGTATGATGCGAGGAGTTCGTTTTCGTGCAAGGGTGTATCCCAGTAATAGGGCAAAATCTGCTGATGAAAATGTACAATGCGATTCTTCTCACTGTTTTTTGTGATTAATACGCTTGCGGCCGCGTCACTCATGACGTTGTACATGATCTCTCTTTTTGTTCCAGCGGGTAGCACATCTACTGTTGCACATACCATTGATTCATTTTCTACGTCAGAAGATTCAAGTAAGTGATAGGCAATATCAATTGCTGAAAGCAAACCGCTACATCCTTGTTGTGAAATTGCGAGAGAGTTGGCCTTAGGAAGCTCTAGTGTATGTCGAAGTTCAGCGACAGGATATTGAAATAGCTCTAAAGCATTTTCCTTATTATCTTTTTCAAGATAACTGTTTATGCCTGAGTATAAAAAAATTCGACTAACATTATTTCGGTCGATCTCACTAACTACCTCCTTAGCACTTTCAAGTAAAAGATCCGTCGACTTCGCAATTTTCTCTTGAATGTAACAATTCTTGAAACCAAAATCAGACAATAAAGAGGCCGAAGAATTTATCCGTCCTTCTTTCTCCAACTGATCGATTGACTTTTTATGCGTTGGCAGACGATATGCCAATTTCGCTATCCCAATCGACACTTGTTTTTTGTTCGTATTTTTTTTCATAAGCTACGCTGATGTAATAATCTTCTGCGTCGACCGGCCTAACATACCAGTATGAGGGTATGGGATCTAAAACTTCGACCTCAAAAAATTTATCGCCCTGTCTCAGGATTTTTACTTGCTTCGGAGATATCTTGAAACCAATTCCCATAGCTTTCATCACGGATTCTTTTATTGTCCAAACTAGAGTTATTTTATCTGTTTGGTCATTAAAGAAATTTTCCACTAGAAGTAACTCTTTTGGCTCTGCAATATAATTTGCAAGAGAATCTTGGTGAGGTCTGATTTTCTCAACATCAATTCCAATCCTAAAAGGTGCTACTGCACCGACTCCCAGACCATATGAATGACCAATCGAGCAGTGTAAAGTCTCGTAACCCTCGATATAAGGCTGACCACTTTGAGAATTTTTAATAACGACTTTTTCTAATGGATGTATTTTCTTTTTTGAGAGGTACTGATTAAAGGCTTTTTTTAGTGCCATGCGCCCAGCCAGAAAATCAGTCTTTACTGAATCACTCAAATGGTGAAGAGGTTTAGATTTGTTTTCTCGTACTTCCGGTTCAATTAAACCGGCCACACTGGTAATGGATACGTCTGTTTGCACAACTCTTACATAATCGCATAAAATCTGGTAAAATTCAAATATGATTGGAATTTTAATTTACCTTGCAATTTTGATTCTTGGACTTAGTTTTGTTATCTTTCGTGACCAAACCTCTTTATTAAAAGGAAAAAGTTTCTTAAAATTCAATCTTGTTTTTTTTGCAGTTACATTTTTAGTTATTGTAATCACTAGACAATTAGACAGTAATTTAATTACAATCTATTCATTGTTAATTGTGTTAATTATGTCAGTTCTAGTTAGAAAGAAGTGGTTTTTGTTTAAATATAATTTTGTAACAACATCTCTCGAAATTGAGGACTGTCTCTCAAAGATTTTGATGTCCTTCCAAAAATCAGGAAATGGCTACATTATCAAGGTTACAGAAGGTAGTGAGCTATTATTGAACATTGTAAGTTTGTGGCCAAAATGTGCTATTCTTAGTCTCAATGGAAACGTACACCAAAAAAAGGTCGAGATTCTAGAAAATTTTATAGTGAAGAAATTTTCTAGTATTTTTCCAAAATTAGTAATTAAATTAAAATAATATTATGTCGAGAGTTACAAAAATTGCTTCTGTTAAAGCTGACCCTGAAAAAGTGTTGTCTTACATTGCGGACGTTAAAAATCACCCTGCTTTTATCTCCGCATTAAAATCAGTAGATAATCTACAAGGTGATCCAAAACATATCGGAGAAAGTTGGGATTTTACATTCAGTATGGGTGGAGTAGAAGTTAAGGGTAAAGCAGAAACAGCTGATTATGTTGAAGGAAAACATTATTCATTCAAGACAACCACTGGTATTGTTAGTACCTTTAGTTATAGTGTGGAAGCAGAAAATGGTGGTACAAGATTAACTATGGATGTGGACTACGAGATTCCACATAATGTAGTGGCTAAATTACTTGATAGTGCTGTTGTAGAGAGATTAAATGACCAAGAGGGAGATCGTGCGGTTGAAAACCTTCAGGCCATCCTTGGAGTTTAATTAGATCCTCACAGGGTCTTATGATTACACTATGCTATCAATTGCACAGTTTTGTTTTTATTATATTTTCTATTTGCCCTTTAGGATATGGTTCCGCCCCAAGATAGGTGGCTTAGAATATATACCACAAAGACCGTTCATTATTGTGGCAAATCATACTTCAAAAGTTGATCCATTTCTTTTATGTTTATTGCCTTTTTCAGAAGCTAAGCGATTAATACCAATTTATTTTTTAACGACTGAACATTATTATCGGCGATGGTATTTGCGCCCAATATTAAAATTACTTGGCTGTTACCCTGTAGCTAGAAGAGCCTGGTCGCTTCATGATTTTTTGTCTACCACCATTGAAAAAGTCGAATCTGGAAAAATAGTAATGTTTTTCCCCGAAGGAAAGATCGTGAGAAAGAGTGAAGAAAAAAAACCTCGCCCTGGAATTGGATATTTAGTTAAGCAAACTCAAAAACCAATTCTCCCTTTACATATTGAGTGGGATCATAGCAATAGACCAATACTAACATTTGGTAGACTTATCATTCCAAGTAAAGACGGTGCAGAAATTACATTCGAAGAGGTGGCAAAAAAGATAATGGAGGTGATTTACTCTCTTTAGAAGGACATTCTAATCTCTTTTGAATAACTCGGTACGTCGCCAACTCTTTCAGATGCCTCATTAATATTGTACTTTTTTCTAGCTTCTTCGATTGGTAAATCCGTATCTAAAAGTCCATGACTTAAGGCTAATTCATCTGCTGAAGCTGTAAGCCACAACTGCCAAGAAAAATTTGAAATACGTTCTGGTGAAAGGTTGTTGACGTGCTTGGCAATGCTGGAAGTACAATTTGCAAAAAAAGTATTATACCAAGCTGGCTTAGTAGAAACCAACTCGTTCATTCTTTTCAGCATATCGGCTAATACTAACCTCGCATTTTCAGGTTTTTGCAATTTTACAGGATAAATATAAACCTTATCTTTACGCAAATTTGCACGCAAGAGAACAACGTCTCGTTCATCTGCTGCTATGTAAATAAGCGGATAGGTTTGGATCATCCCTTTCCAGATACTGTAACTTTGCGTCTTTGTTTTACGCGCTTCTATGCTAATAGCCAGAAAGTCACCGTTATTGAACTCAAAAGAAACAAAGGTGTGAGCTGCTGACTGATTTTCATTAAATGGTTCCGTCACATACCAGACTTTTTTTATCTGAGTGAGATCATATGTTTTATCATAATAATCTGGGTGCATATCGGCTTCAGTTGGACTATAACGATAATTTCTTACGTTTTTAACTGTAACTAAATTCCCATTAAACTCTGCAGTAGAAGCTATAGCCAAATGCTCCTGCCAATCACCCTGAAGAGGTACTGGTCTAAATATTCGCCAGGAAACAAAGACGACAAAAACACATAGAAGTAAAAGTAAAATCTTTTTGAATGTTTTGTTTCTTAGAAATTTCATGTAAGTTATTTTATTTTATCATAAATTGATTAACAAAAAATCACTGACTTACATCAGTGATTTTTTGTTCTGAATACTGCTCTCAGCAGGTATGCGGTGACGGAATAGATAACTTATGCGGTTTCTCCGTCCTAGACGGGTCGCTCTTTACTTCATCAAAATATCGTTATTTTGACGCGTCTTGAGCGTCGCACGAGCTGGCTGCGACTCTTGAACGAAGTTCGAACTATTGCGATGTCTGGAAATACCGTATTTAGCCGACTTTCGTACTTTTTTTCTAATAATTAAATTATACACCCACACGCAGCTTCTGACCCTTTTACGCACATCTCCGCAAACACTATCTTTCAAGACATCTAAATCTTTGGCCTTTATCAAAATAAATGAACATCACGTTTGATACGGCTTGTCATACATTCATCTTCTGAAACTCTTTCAGAGATGTCATGAGCCCATTAGCATCCTCTGTCGCTTTGGTATATCCCGCTCGTTCACATTGTCGCAAGAATGTCTCAAATTTCTTGGTGTACTTACCGTTATACAAAATCGTCCCCATCTTCTCCCGAGCTTTTGATAGCTTATCCATGCGTGTCATAGAATAGAGCATTCTGCCATGAGGAGTATTTTTGTTAATTGTCGTCAAAGTATATCGTAAGGCATGGCATGATCGGCACTTGAATTCTTTTCCGTTGGGCAAAAGATATAACTTGTGTGAATGTTTGTTGCATTCTGGGCATAAAAAATACCTACGCCACGCAACAGATGTCTCCACATCTTCTGTTTCTATCCTTTGTGGCTCATTGTTACTGACTGTAACAAGTATATGGTCTTCCGCCTCAATATGGTATTCGATATGTATACCCATTTTCCGCATACGACCATAATCCAAATTGTAGTCTGGAGTGATAGAAATGCAGTCTTCAATTAGTGATCCTTTTTGCATATATACATTTTATCATAGTCCCATAAGCCACCACCCTATTGAGTAGAAGTGCCCACTGCATCCTTTATAGCCTCGTTTATCACCTCCATAGTAGCAGGATCTGCCTTACCATCCTTTGCTTCCTTATAGCGTTGTAATGCTTCAACACAGCCATTATTAACCCAAAATTGATACCTAGCCGTCGACCAGTCAGAAAGAGCGGCGCCCGGATGTGTTTTATAAAAATCACTTGACCACCTTTCTATGTCAGCCATTTTTTCCGCTGTACCAGCATCATCAGAGGTGTAATCGTCAGGACATTTCTCGTATGCAAGATTCTGTTTTGAAGCTGAGTTATAGAAATAGAAAAAGACACAAAGAGCAATGATGGGTATAAAAATATATAACACTTTTCTTTTCATTGAAGTGATTGTAGCAGTAATGCTCTGATAATTAAAATATCAGTACCTTTTTCTAAATTTCTACCGCAAAATTTTTGTCCATATTCATTTTTGAATTACAGATTTATTTGAAACAGCCCCACCACCCCTTTCACCATTTGGAGTCGCAGACACAAGTGGTTACGTTTCCCTCCAGACACTCCATCTGTACGAGGAGGTAATCGAGCCACTCCCCGGTGGCCTCATTCAACATATTCAATATCAATAAAAACTATATTTTCGAAGCATATTTATTATAACAACGCTTCACACATGACCAGTCTTCATGTGTCTTTATTATTAACATGCAAAGCATAAAAGAAATCATCGAGGGTCCGGTATCTAGTTATCGTGGCTCGGAAGCTACAAAGTCGCTCATATCTGACCAGATCAGAGAGCGTTGGGGCGAATCGGAATTAAAGAACTACGATCCGTTCTACACAGCCAGAACTTTCAAATCTTGGCTGAGTCTAGGTTACAAGGTGCGT
>SIBV01000009.1 GCA_009694965.1 Candidatus Zambryskiibacteriota bacterium | reverse complement strand
TAGTTATGCCGGAGTTTGTATAGTCTATAGCCACATTTCCCTCTACTGTTGCCCCTGTAACGTTGAAATCAGCACCTAGAAAGTCTAATACCGTAGCCACGGTAGTGACATCTACATCGTTTTCCTGGATAGTAGCTATTCCCCCTCCAACACCAGTATCATCGACTCCACAAACGATATTTCCAGCAGAATCAGTCTGCAAAAGCTCCCCAGATGCAGAACAATTCAAAGACGCTAATTTTATACCGCCGTTACTAATTATCAGTCCATTTGCGAAAGTTGATGTTGCGGATGTGCCAGTTAGGTTTAGATATGTACCCTGTATTCCACCAGCAAAAGTAGAGGTTGCATTTGTCTCACCTCTGATTGTGGTTGTAGCAGTTCGTCCAACTGTTAGATAATCAAGTGAAGAAAAAGCGGTTGAAGAAGCTTGAGTAAAAATAGATTGTCCTAAAACATTCAGTGATGAATAAAGGTTTGCAACTCCAGAAATATTTAGTGTTGATGATGCAAATATTCCACCAGATGCACTGATTGAAAATAAATTATTTAATACTGAATCTTCGATCCTAAAAAGATTTGCAATCTGTCCAGAGTATCCGCGGATGAGTGCTCCGATTGCAGATGTGCTAGTCGCTTCAATTGTTAGAACAGAATTTGTGATTGGTGTTGTAGTTCCAAAAGATGATTGTCCTGTTCCAGAAACTGCAGCAGAAATTTGCGCAAATGCTGTTGCAGAAATTTGTTGTCGAGGCGAAAGTGTTTCAAAAGTGACGTTGTCGGCCGAAACTTCAATCTGCAAAAAAATATTTTTATTGGTGTTGAAATTATAATCAAGAGTGTCCGGATAACTGTTTGCAGTGTCACCAATATTTACATTAAATACTCCCTGCCTAACTGTTGAAGTAAAAGATGTTGGTGCATTTGTAGGCCACAGTTTTGTACCAGAAAGAACAACAGAATTATCCCAAATTGAAAATTTAAAATAATAACTAGTGCCAGCACCTCCAACCAAATCACCGCTTGCATTTGTCAGCCTTCCTTGATAACTCAAGATTGTAGGCACACCTGTCGCTGCGCTAGCAACCGAAACCAATCCTATAAATCCAGAAAAAAGATTAAATAAAATAACAACACACAAAACCAATGAAAAATATAGTGATTTATTAACTAATATATTTCTAAAGCTGTAAATAGAGGCAATAAAAGACTTCAAGCTCTTTGTCAACTTGACGACTTTTGGTCCAATAAAAAATTTAACAAACCTTATAAAAATACCAGAGCTCATTGATAAAATTATACCTTGTTTCAAATACTTAAAATAGCTAAAATATGTGGATAACTACGGCTATTTTGGCGTTATGAGTTTCCGTATAAAAACATTTTTTAAAAGAAAAATACGCAAATATAAATATTATTTCATAAATATTTACCTGAAATTAAAACTCACTGATTATCAAAAATTTTTGAATTTTGTCTAAAATAATCAGTTCACTCATCTAGACAGATCTGGTAGCATAATTACAGTAGGAAAAACCAGTAACAAAACTATTAAAACTATCTTTCCTAAACATTGATAAGCTAATATATTTATTAACAGATAAAAGTATATGTTTATATATGTTTATATATGTTTACTTGCGAGTTTAAGCTATATTTTTCAAAAGAGATCTATTTAAAATAAAAACCACCTAGCAGTATTTAGCTAGGTGATTTTAATAGATGTGACCCTAAGCGGAGTCGAACCGCTCTTACAGCCTTGAAAAGGCCGTGTCCTAACCGATAGACGATAGGGCCCTAGCGAACTAACAAAACTATATCATTTTTTGTCTAAATTACAAAAGTGTGTTACTTTTACAAATATGGTATTTTAATCAATTTATGGGCGGTTAGCTCAGTTGGTAGAGCGTTCCCTTGACGTGGGAAAGGCCGTGGATTCGAATTCCTCACCGCCCACAATGAAAATTCTCAGCATCGAAACATCGTGTGATGAAACTGCAATCAGTCTAATTGAGGCTTCAGGTGATCTTGAGTCCCCTACTTTTTCTGTAATTGGTAATAGCTTGATATCTCAAATAAATATTCATAATGAATACGGTGGTGTTTTTCCAATGCTCGCAAAACGTGAACATGCAAAAAATCTTGTTCCGATTTTAAAGGATGTACTTATTCAATCAAAAATGTTTACTGAAGGTGAAATAAAAATTGAAAAAGATTTGTGGAATGAAATTGAAATTATTTTAAGTAAGGAGGAAGGTCTGTATAAAATGATGATGGATGTTTTTAAAAATATTGAGTCTCCTAAAATTGATCTGATTGCTGTCACCAATGGTCCGGGCTTGGCCCCTGCTTTATGGGTCGGTATTTCTTTTGCAAAAGCATTACAAAAAATTTGGAACATTCCTCTCATTTCTGTGAATCACATGGAAGGACACATCTGTTCTGTTTTGTTAAACAGAACAGATGAATTTAAAATTTTAAATTTAGAATTTAAAAATAATTCAATAAACTTTCCGGCACTGGCGCTTTTAATATCCGGAGGTCACACAGAATTAGTGGAAATTAAAAATTGGGGTGATTACAAAATAATCGGTGAGACCAAAGATGACGCAGTAGGTGAAGCTTTTGATAAGGTTGCTAGAATGCTAGGTCTCCCCTACCCAGGAGGACCTGAAATATCGAAGCTAGCAGAATACGCGAGAGAAAGTAAACTGCCTGCCACAGCAAAATTTCCAAGACCGATGATTCACTCTCATGATTTAAACTTTTCGTTCTCAGGACTTAAAACTTCTGTACTATATTATTTACGGGACAATTTCTCAGTATTAGATGAGAAAGTACAAATAACGAAAGACAACTGCGCGGATATAGCTCGCGAGTTTGAGGACTCAGTCATAGATGTTTTGAAAGCTAAAACTATTGAAGCATTAGAAGAAACTAATGCTAAAACTCTTATTATTGCTGGAGGGGTTATTGCCAACAAAAAGATAAGGGAAGCCTTTTTAGACTTAGAAAAGACCCTTAACGGCTTGAAATTGAGGATTCCAAACAGTTCTATGGCGACAGATAACGCTATAATGATAGGAATGGCTGGATATATGAGACTTTGTCTCAATCCAAAAATAGTAGAAAAAACTGACAGAATCACTGCAGAAGGAAACTTGAAACTGTGCCATTAAATATATATTTATATTATTTAATCGCTCACTTTTTAAAACAGTATGAAACTCATAATACAGGTCATATTTGACAGATTTAAGTTAAATTAGTTTTAAGTAAAAAAGCATAAAAATAACTTGACATTAGTCGTATGGTCTTGTAGGATACGAGCAGGTTTAGCGCCTTCACACAACGTGAAAATACGCTAAATTCTGTTCCAAGTTTTGAGGAGGAGGACCGCAATGGCTATGATGAAGTCGTCGTATTTTGCTTTGTTATTTGCAGCCTTGGCCATTGTGGTCTCGGCCGGATGTCAGTGCAAGAAGGGACAGTGTGTCCCTTCACCGACAGCACCAACGACAACTGTGGTGCAAACCACCATAGTGGTGGTGAACCAACCGGCGCCTACACCGGCACCGACGCCAGCTCCAACACCGACTGGAACGATTCCAGATCCGTTCGATTTCATCAACAGCCAAACAAATTGTGCGATGACGTTGAATGGCGGCACGGCAGTTCTGAACTGGACACCATCGTCTGGGAGCGTCATGTACTATGTCGAGAGACGCACATGGAGTGGAGGAAATTGGGAAAGACAGGCAACTGTGTCAGTCGACAGAACTTCATTTACCCAGCAAGTGCCAAATGCGAGTCACTACTATCGCATCATCGCAGTCGGTAGTATGGGCTATGAAATTCGCAGTCAACAGGCTGAAAAGGGTGTCTGTGGGAATATTGAACCACCACCGCCTGTCGTTGTGACTCCACCCGTTACTCCGCCGGTAACACCACCGCCACCGCCACCGCCGACCTGCACTTACACCGTTGCGGCTTCAAACAGCATCACTCGACAACTATTTCGAGCGATGACTACCAAGGAGCCGAGCGACGTAGTCCGGGACATCGATGCTGAAGGCTCGCGACCTGAACGTGTTGGTGGAAACGCCGGCATCTCGGTCGTGACCCAGAGTGGTTGCACGTGGACAGCAGTGTCCAATGCACCATGGATTACCATCGTGTTCGGAGCTAGTGGTGTTGGCAACGGCTCAGTAGGTTACACGGTTGCCCCAAACAATACTGGGGCGCCGCGAGCAGGGACCATCACAGTGGCGGGTCACACTCACACTGTGACCCAAGCAGGAAGTTAAGGGGTAAAACTCTCTCGGGCTGACAGAGAAATCTGTCAGCCCATTCTTTTTATATATAAATAAAAAAACTGCTATTGGTTTAGCAGAAAAATTTTAAGATAATATAGTTTTACACTTTACAAAAACATGAATTCGTCTGAAGTTGTTTTGAATTCATAACTTTGTAGAGTGTAGGAAGGAAAAGCTTAAAACTTTCCCCTCCTACATTTTTGCCGTTAGTAGGCCTTCTGGAAACCAGGAGGACACTTGCAGAACACACAACTGGAGTATGCGTATGCGGCACCCGCACCTACAACCCCCGCAACTCCGAGGAGCCACCACTTTTTGTTTGACCGCGTCGAAGTGGGTGGTGGGACGACAGCGTCCTTGCCGGGATCGCCTTTGTCGCCATTATCACCCTTTAGACCAGGGATTCCTTGCGGACCCGTATCCCCCTTATCGCCTTTCGGGCCGACAGTGAGCTTGAGCGGAGGGTACGAGATTGCATCTGTTTCGTTACCGCAATCATCGCGCGCATAAATGACCGCGATGCCCTTCACACGTGTAGCTCGGAAAACGGTATCCGCCTTCTGCGGAACCCATTCCTTTTTGCCGGTCTCGATTTTCATGTGTGCGCACGCATCGCGCGCAATGACCAGACGGAAGTGGACCTTGTCGTCCAGAGGCGTCCGCCACGTCCCTCGGAGATCCTCGGGCACGTAGATGCGATACTGACGCGACTGAAGAGCAGCGATGCAACGTTTTTCTCCCTCGGGACCAGTACCGAAACGATCCGGCCAAGCTGGGTCCTCGACCCGCGCCTGTGAAGCATTCGGCGTCGCTGCAACGGCTTGTGCCATCACATCGATGCCGATGCTTTGAAAAACCAAAACGAAAACGAGTACACGCGCTAGTTCTCTCATCTGTCAAAACCCCCCTGAAAAAAGTGCCATCGACTCTTCAATGACAACCTGGAACTGGAAAAAAATAGTTCAAGATTCCTTTTAAACAATACAATGTAGTAAAATATAAGTCAACTAGCTCAATTCCATAATCTGTTACCTAATATTATATTCAAAAAAAATGAGATAAGTGAGTTAGTGTGTCTCAAGGACATTCATTAATCTCTACTTGAGTAGGAGATCTTTGTTTATCTGTTCTATCATCTTATTGTTTTTTCTTTCTCTGTACCAAAGGTATGATAGTACAGCTATGATAAGTAGTAGTAGCCAGTTGAGCCACTCACACGCTGAATCAAACCAGGAAGTAAGCCAGTCCCCTGCGTAAGCCACGTTTGCAGTAAATCTAGAGCCGATGGTTGATGTCCCTGAGATTGTCCCTATAGTATTGGTTGTAGTAGATACACCAACCTCTTCATAAAGGACAGGAGGTGTAGATGCCCCTGATGGAACTATTATTGTCTTAGGAGGAATACCAGTACTAGGGAACTGAACACTTGAGTTCTGTAGACTTAGGAGGAATATTTTATAGTTATCTATTTCCAATTGTTGTAATTGTGTTACAGGGAAAGCTATTTTGCAGTATATTTCATTAACCTTCTTCTTTGTAAGAATATATGTGTAGCTAGTCGGAGCTGTATGTCCCCAAGGTGTTAGGATATCTCCCGCATATCTAACTTGGAATGCGTTCAATGCAACGATTGTTTGATCGTCGTATATACCTGTGATTTGTACACTTGTGAATCCTTCAAGGTCACGTAGGAATATTTGTAGTTTTTTAACTTCTACAGGATTATTATTAAAATCTTTTCGTAGGTAATCTAGTAAGTACAAACATGTTGTAGGAGGGTTTGAAACTATTCCAATAGCATTTATAGTTACACTAGCAGTATTATTGCCAGGATTTAGGTCTGTTTGTGAAGCGTAAACATTGACGCTGTTTGTAATAGTTTGTCCTTGATAGCCAGTTCTGACAACTCCTTGAATCGACAATGTTGATGTAGCATCAGTCATTAAACTACCGACTGTCCACATACCATTTCCAGAGTTGTAGTAACCTTGCGAACTAGTTGCTGATACGAAACTGATTCCCGTAGGTAAGTTATCAACACCATATAATGCTGTTGCCTGGTAAGGTCCACCGTTTACAATTGTTATTGTATAAATGACTGTGTCTCCAACATTTGCTGTTGTTCTATTTGCTGTCTTTGATACAGCAAGATCAACTGTAGGTAATGGACCACCTCCACCACCTCCACCACCTCCACCACCTCCACCACCTCCACCACCTCCACCACCTGGATTATTCACACTTATATTTACAGTAGATGTGTTGTTACTTGAGTTTAAGTCTACCGGAGTACCGCTAATCGAAGCTGTGTTCGGGATTGTTTGTCCTTGGTATCCTGCTATTACAGTCCCAGTAATAGTCATAGTCGCAGATCCACCATTATTCAAGTTTCCTATTGTCCATATTCCTATTGAGGGATTGAAGCTTCCAACACTTACAGTTGATGTCCCAAAACTTATTCCTGCAGGTATATTATCAGTAACGATAACTCCTGTAGCATTGTCAGGTCCTGAGTTAGTTGCAGTAATAGTGTAGATTACTGTATCTCCTACATTAGCTGATGTCCTATTGGATGTCTTTGAGACTCCTAGGTTAGCATTTGGAGTTCCTGGAGCAACGATGTTCAGTACTAGAACTTTAGTATCAATACCTCCAACACAAGTGTTTACTGCATTTAAAGTTATATTGAATGTTCCAGATTGTGTTGGAACTCCACTGATTGTATTAGTTGATGAATTGAATGTTAGTCCTGTAGGCATGGTCCCTGAAACAGCGAATGAAACTGGAGTGGTAGATGTAGCTGTTAAAGTGTATGTAAATGCTTGGCTTTGGATTGCTGAAGCAGTAAGAGAAGATGTGATTTGTGGTGCGGGACATGAGCCACCGACGTCATCTACCTCATATATAACGACTCTTTGAGATGTGTTTGTTGATGTAATCGCTATTTGACCGTCTGAAATAGTACTTGAGGCAAATAATGCAAAGTCAAAAAAATTGTTTATTGGCTGAACTTGTTGATCGTCATTATATTTTGCAACTCTCCACTGTGCCCCTGTAACTGATAATTGTGAGTAACTGTAGTTTCCTAATGGTAGGTTGCTGAAAGTAATACAGTCAGAATCATTTGTTGAGCCTAGAATTATTCTAGTATTTGGTGAGAAAGTAGCTGTACTCCAAGTTTTTGACTGTACAGTCATAGAAGCACTATTATTTAAATTGATTGAGAATATTCCAGCTGGTAGTCCTGCTGATGATGTAGCAACATTATTATTTTGATCTGCAAGAATTAAACAGAAAGTAATTGTTCCGGTAGGTGTAGGTGGAACTGCTGTCACAGTCACAAATGTGAAAGCAGAAGCTGTTCCTTCAGGACTAGTACATGTAAGAGTATAGACTTTATCAGCAGTCAAAGGTCCAGTAGATTCTGTGCCAGATATTGCTTTTGTTCCAGACCAGTCGCCTGTTGCAGTACAAGTAGTTGCATCAGTTGATGACCATGTGAGAGTTGCTGAGTTCCCAGATGTAATAGTTCCTGGACTTGCGGTGATAACAACTGTTGGAGGCGCCGACTTAACGACCACACTACCGAACGCAAAAAACACGACCGTTAATACAGTGAGAAATGTGAAGATATTTAGTTTTGATTTAATACTGAAATTCATGGAAATTTCTCGATAAAAAATAATCTAAACTAAAATTTCTTTGGTATAAAAAAGATAGTACCCCTTAATAAAATTATTGTCAAATAATCACAATTTACACAATATCCTTATTTATAGCCATATTATTTAAAAATGTCTTTTATAAACTGAAAATCTTTTTTAATTTATACTTAATGTGTTAAATAAACCTAGTTTAAAATATCAGCTTCAACGACATTTTGGTATTTATAAAGGACACAATATAAGTGTCCTTTATAAATACCACCTAAAGCGTCTGGGCTACCTCGAAGTCACTAAATATGATAATCTGAATCTATATATGAATCCCGTTAGAGTTTTACAAGCATTAAATATCTATATAGTTGAAACGGAATGAAAAAATCATTTATTAATAAAAGTACATTATGAAAAACTCTAACGGGATGAATGAAATATTCTTATCCCCATACAATCCGAAAGATACCGAAGAAAGGATTTATAAAGTTTGGGAAGAATCAGGATTCTTTAATCCAGATGTGTGCATAAAAAAAGGAATTGTGAACGAAACCTCACCGGCTTTCACTATTGTAATGCCTCCACCAAATGCGAACGGCAATCTTCATGCAGGGCATGCACTATTTATCACAGTGGAAGATATAATGATTCGTTTCAAACGGATGAATGGTTTTAAAGCACTTTGGTTACCAGGTGCGGACCATGCGGGATTTGAAACTCAAGTAGTTTATGAAAAGAAAATAGAAAAAGAGGGTCGGTCAAGATTTGGGATGAATCCGGACGATTTGTATAAAGAAATTCTAAATTTTACTCTGGAGAATAAAAAAAATATGGAAATGCAAGTAAGACAACTCGGTGCTTCTTGTGACTGGTCTAGAGAAAAATTTACACTCGATCAAGATGTTGTAGATAAAACTCAAGATACTTTTATAAAAATGTTTAACGATGGACTAGCTTATCGCGGCAAGAGAGCAATTAACTGGTGTTACAAACATCAAACTTCTCTATCTGAAGTGGAAACTGAGTCAACTGAGGAGTCATCTACATTCTATTATTTTAAATATGGACCTTTTGAGATTGGAACTGTGCGTCCAGAAACCAAGTTCGGTGATAAGTATGTAGTTATGCACCCAGATGACAAAAGGTACGCCGAATACCAGCATGGCCAAAAAATAAAATTGGAGTGGATAAACGGACCTATTGAGGCAACAGTGATAAAAGACTCTGCAGTTGATATGGAATTTGGAACTGGAGTTATGACTATTACTCCTTGGCACTCTCAAGTGGACTTTGAAATTGCCCAAAGACACAATTTGGATATGGAACAGATAATCGACTGGAGAGGAAAGCTCCTTCCGATCGCAGGTGAATTTACTGGAATGAACATAAAGGATGCGCGCCCTAAGATAGTAGAAAAACTTAAGGAAAAAGGGCTCTTAACCCGTGTTGACGATAAATACAAAAATGTAGTTAAAAAGTGCTACAAGTGTAATACAGTTATCGAGCCTCAAATAAAGGACCAATGGTTTGTTAAAATGACTCCCTTAACAAAAATGGCGATTGAATCAGTTGATAAGGGAGAAATAAAATTTATACCAGATAACTACGAGAAGATCTTTAGATACTGGATGAACAACCCTATTGATTGGAATATATCTAGACAAATCGTTTGGGGCATTTCAATCCCCGCTTGGTTCAGAGGTGAAGAATATGTTGCAAGCAAAGAAAAGCCAGAAGGCGACGGCTGGGTGAAAGATACAGACACGTTCGATACTTGGTTTTCATCTGGTCAATGGCCACTTATGATGACTAACTACCCGGACGGAGCTGACTTCCCAGTATATTACCCAAGTGATGTGATGGAGACTGGACACGATCTTATTTTCAAATGGGTGCCTAGGATGGTTATCTTTGGTTTATATTTAACCGGTCGAGCTCCATTCCACACAGTTTACCTCCACGGCCTAGTAAATGACGCTCAAGGAAAAAAGATGAGCAAGTCAAAAGGTAATGTTGTGAATCCACTAGAGTTAACTGACAAATATGGCACAGACGCGTTAAGAATGGCGCTGATTGTTGGAAATACGCCTGGAACGGATGTCGCCCTCCAAGAGAACAAAGTGAAAGCCTACAAGAACTTCGCAAATAAACTTTGGAATATCACAAGATTCATTCTGAGTAGTACAGAAGATTTTAACGGAGACAAACCTTCCCCACTAAATGACTCAGACGAGAAATTAATTGCGGAATTTAATGAATTAATAAAAGATGTGACTGTAGATATGGACAACTACCGATTCTACCTAGCTGCTGAAAAGTTATACCACTATGTGTGGCACACATTTGCTGATAAAATAATAGAAGAGTCAAAAGAAAAGCTAAAAAGTCAGAATAAAGAAGTAGTTCAATCTATCCAGTACACTCTCATTCACATCCTTGAGACAACACTCATACTACTTCATCCATTTATGCCATTTATTACTGAGGAGATATGGTCTAAGCTAAACAAGGATAAATTACTTATGGTCACAAAATGGCCTTCGGCAATTTAAAATTTAAAATTTATAATTAATTTTAGAGTCTAAATTCTAAAGTAAAAATTATGATGATATTGAATTTTCTTCAAAACTACCCTTTTATTCTGGCATTTATATTAGGTCTTATACCTGCCCTCGTTTGGATGTGGTTTTGGCTAAAAGAAGATATACACCCAGAACCAGCAAAAATGATCACTCTTTCATTTATTGGAGGAATGGTAGCTGTTTTGTTTGTGCTTCCCTTTCAAAAAATAATATATTTTTACTTTGAGAACAACGAGACACTCTCTTTTGCTTTGTGGGCAACCGTTGAGGAGCTGTCAAAGTTTGGCTTTGTGTATTTTATAGCTTTACAAAGTAAAAAGCTTGCAGACGAACCTGTAGATGACATTATCTATCTTATCATTTCAGCATTAGGTTTTGTAACTTTTGAAAACGCACTATTTCTCGTTCAGCCAATAAACAGCGGTAATATTATCGATACCATAATTCATGGAAACTTGCGCTTCGTAGGTGCTAGTCTTCTCCATATCATGACATCAGCTACTATTGGAATAATGATGGCCTTATCTTTCTATAAATCTAAAAATAAAAGAAGGTTATACACTTTTTTCGGAATTGTGATTGCAATAGTCTTGCACACTGCGTTTAATTTATTTATAATTAGTGGAGCTCCCGGAAATATTTTCTTCGTATTTTGGACTGTGTGGGTTGGTATCATAATACTTCTACTATTACTTGAGAAGGTTAAACATATTAAAAATCCCACATTTGACCAATCTCTTCGTTAAAAGCTTTTCAATAATCCTCACCATACGACCCAGTATGCCTCGGATTCTCTCAAAGCTTTTGCCTCGACATTGAATCAAATCTGAAATTTTTTAAAAAAAGTGATAATCTATAAAACAAAAACATGAAAGACAATCGTTCGTTCTTCGAAAAACTAACAGGTAGTATAAAAATGGATGAAATGCCTGATGATGAAGAAGTTATAAGTAAACTTCCTAGTAAAGTAAGTCAGGATGAGTGGATGGAGGAAGAAGCGTCAGAAGGACAGCTTACTGTAGACGTTTACCAGAGCCCATCAGAGATTGTGATAAAAACTATGGTAGCTGGTGTAAAACCAGAAGACTTAGACATTTCTATCACTCGCGATATGGTTACAATCAAGGGCAAGCGAGAGACCGAAAGATTTGTGAAGGATGAGGACTATTTTCACCAAGAATTATATTGGGGTGCGTTCTCTAGAACTATCATGCTTCCAGCAGAGGTTGAGGTAGAAGACGCAGACGCTGTAGAAAAGCACGGACTACTGATCATTAGATTACCGAAGATAGATAAGAACCGACAAACCAAGCTACGAGTAAAAGGTTAAAACTTCCAAATCTGGCGCATTTTTTCGTTTCTTCACTTTTTTATCTCCTGCAGAGTATTAATGTACACTTTAGTCGTTAAAAAAGTTTGCGCCTCAAACTGCATCCAGATTTGGAAGTTTTGAATAAACAAAAACCACTCGACTGAGTGGTTTTTGTTTTTATGGTGCCTGGGGGGTGAATCGCACACCCGACCACTTCTTCTTCAGAGAAATGCTCTACTACTGAGCTACCCAGGCAAATGTAATTCTAATTAAAACAAAAACACTATTTTTTATTTAAATATTTCAAGGGCGGACTTAAAACTATCCAGTGAGTCCCTTGCCCCTCCATATACCCCAGTCAGAGACTCTATATAAGGCTGGATTAAATAATATGCACCGATTGCAGACCCGATGATGAATACCCAGTATATAATGCTCATAAACCGAGCAAAACGCATAGAACGCCTGATAGCGCGCAACATATCATTATTCTCCTCTGCTAGGTCCACACTTCTTTTCAAGAGCTCTTTTTCTTCTTCTGACATAGGTACTATATTAACAAATAAAGCCTAAAAAATCAAAAATACCTTGTTATTTTGTGCCAGCGGCAGGAATCGAACCTACATTTTATTCTTAGGACGAATTTGTTCTATCCATTGAACTACGCCGGCAGGATTATTAAACAGACAATTAATCAATTAAAGACCTAAAAGAGTAGCTAATTTTAACTTATTAAATCCTACAACAATATCCTCACCAATAATTATCACCGGAACTCCCAATTGTCCGCTCTTTTCCATCATTTCCTTCCTCTTTTCTGGGTCTTGACTCACATCAAAATTCTCGAAGGCAACAGAATTAGCCTCAAAATATTCTTTGGCCATATTGCAATAATGACATGTTGGAGTTGAATATATAGTTATATTTTTCATATATTTGGATGTTTATTTTCTAAATTTAAGGTTCAAACAGTATATCCCACAAATATTTCTGAAACAAGGGTGCTAATTTCGCGAGAAATATGCCTTTATTTTAGACCAAAAACTTTCAGAAACTGTGCTTGTGGCGACACTATCTTCTACATCTGGAACAATCACAACCATGTTTTCATTATCCTTCACAACATTAAACCTTGACCTTATTTCCTCTTCCTTGCCGGGAACAGTGTCTAGTCTATTAATTTTTACCTCTAGCTCTTCGCTTCTTGTTCTAAGTTCCTCAGTATACTGAATAGATATATTTTTCAACTCTTCACTAGTTCTTTTCTTCTCATAAACTCGCCAGGTAGAATGCATCACCACAAGGACGAGAATAGAAATAACTACAAGAGTAATCCTGCTATACATGAAACTACGGACCTTGCGTTTTTGTTGAAAATCAAGCATAATTGAGTTTATAAGTTGAAAGTTTTTAAGTTAAGAAGTTTGAATTCACTTTATAACTAGGTACTTTTTTACTTTATAACTATTCTATCATGTTATTCCAACAGAAAAATAAAAAAGCATTTAAAATAGTTTGGATGGTATTATGCGTACTCATCATCACGAGCATGGTGATTATGTATATTCCTGGTATCCTCTACTAAGCTGAGATCGCTATTTCAGCCATCTTGAGAATTCCTTCTCGAGTTTTAGCAACAGCGAGGAAAAGCGCATTATGACAAAATAATGCACCCTCCACTCCAGTTACTATTTCCAGTTCCTTATCGATTTTTCCACCCCACTCTTTTGGTAGGTTTTTTCTTGATTCAAATGAAAATGGATCATTTCTTATAGTCTTTAGGGACCAATTATTATTAACTCTTTTTTTATTTATTAAAAAAATAAGGCAACAATACTAAAGTTAGTGTGCGGGTTTATTGTTCGGCATCCTGATAGTAGAAAATGACATTGCTCTTAAAAAGCAGTGTTCATTTCTTGATTATTAACGAATAATATCGATTGGTTCATTATTATATATTATCACAATATTTTGATGTCATTTTGAAGCGACCACGGCCTCTAACGGGATCATTTTATATGCCGGTATATAATAGAGGACGGACCTCCATTAGACCTACATTACATTAATGTTATTACTATCTATTCCACACAAGAAAACCGGGACAAAACTTCTGTTTCGTCCCGGCTAATCTACATAATTCAAGTCTTCATTTCGGCACTCCTCCAAAAATTTTTGGATAATCGACTCTATCGGTTCTCCCGATTTTTCCCTGTTTTGCTTTTTGTTTTCTGCCCTTTCTTGCAGATTTTTTCTTCTTTTCAGAAGCTTCGCGACGTTTTTTGCGAAGTAAAAAAGGTTATCAAGCTCTAGGTCCTTGGGACTCAGAAGAAAGTCTGCCTTTAAGAAGAGCTTACCCTTTTTTTGTTTTGCCTTTGACCGGAGAGATAGGTCTATAGTTGCAAATACTCCTTCCCACATAAAAAATGCATCAACCCCACAATGCCAATCGAGGGATGTTCTTCCATGTTGGGATAGATAGAGATTAAGTGGGAAAGCGTCTCTCCCTCTTACACGTCTGGAAAGAAAACTTTGTACTGCTGTGTAGATTTGATGGGTTTTACCCATCTGTGGGTTTATGGGGTTATGATAGTGCTCTTCCCCCTTTTCCAAAGCTTCAGCGTACATTGCCCAGTTGTAGTCGATTACAACTTGAATACTAGGTTCCAGATTTTTAAATTCTGGAAGAGTCAAAAACCCACCCTCTCCCTCGTCTGTAAACCCAGTAACTTCTAGTTCGAACTTCCTGCCGTTTGGCAGGTTTTTTTGTGCTATTTGTAACACACCTGCCTCCTTTTTATGAAAAACCAGTCCTTTCTCACTATAATACAATTATGGGATATAGTCAAAGTTACTTAGACGCAACTAACTTCTGATGTTCCTCAGAATTTACTAAACCACAAGATTTATATTTTTTGCCGGAACCATCCCAGTAGTAGAGCAAAGATCACTACGGGACTTCGCTACCCTTTATGATAAGGCGCATTAATCATTCCACATTGTTTATATTTATAAAAATTACCTGTCTCGGGATTAATCGCTCCGCAGAAACATGGATCATTTCTACCTAATTTTACAATTCCTCCAGTTTCGCTAGAAGATTTTGCCATAATTGGAGTATCCGTAGTTACCTCTCTAGTTTCAGTCAATTTTATAGGTTCAGCAAAAAACTTCACATCTGTTTGAATTTGTGGAATAAGTTTGATTATTTCTTCTCCAATAGAAATTTGCATAGTTTTAAACAACTGTAAGCCCTCCTTTTTATACTCAACAAGTGGGTCTCTCTGGCCATAAGCCCTGAGATTCACACTTGACCTCATATGGTCCATAACCTCCAAATGCTCAATCCAGAACATATCCATAGCCTGGAGAATTACTCTCCGCAAAGTATTTATGTATTGATCATCTGCTTTGGCAAGCTTTTCTTCTATTGTAGTTTTGTCAGCCTCCTCTGCCTTTACTAAAATTTCTCTAATATACGAGAGAACATCCTCACTACTGCCCATAAGTATATTCCGCCTCTTGCTGTATATAATTTTTCTTTGGAAGTTTAATACATCATCGAACTCCAAGACATGCTTTCTAGCATCAAAGTTAAAACCTTCGATTTTTTCTTGGGCTCCTTCAAGGGACTTTGTGATCATTCGATTTTCTATAGGCTCATCCTCTTTAATTCCCAATCTTCCCATCATATTTTTTATTGAGTCCCCTCCAAAAATTCTCATCAAATGATCGTCCAAGGAAACGAAAAACTGAGTTTCGCCGGGATCCCCTTGTCTTCCAGATCTTCCACGGAGCTGATTGTCTATTCTTCTTGCGTCGTGACGTTCTGTACCTAATACAAAAAGACCTCCGGCCGATTTCACTTCTTCATATATATCCGGTGTTGTTGGTAAACCGCCGAGTTTAACATCCACACCTCTTCCTGCCATGTTGGTAGCTATAGTTACTGCGCCAAATTTACCAGCCTGTGCAATGATTTCCCCTTCTCTACTGTGGTTTTTGGCATTCAAAATTTCATGTGGAATACCCTCTGCCTTCAAATACAGAGAAAGCATCTCATTTTTCTCAATGGAAACTGTACCAATAAGAACTGGTTGACCCTTCATGTGACGAGCTTTCACTTCCTTACTAATTGCCTTAAATTTACCCGCCTCAGTTTGGAAAATAAGATCATTGTGATCAAGACGAGTAATAGGTTTGTTGGTTGGCACTGAAATAACATTCAGACCATACACCTTGTAAAATTCTTCTGATGAAGTTATGGCCGTTCCAGTCATCCCAGATAGTTTTTTGTAAAGGCGGAAAAAGTTTTGGAAAGTTATAGACGCAAAGGTTTTAGACTCTTTTTGGATTGGTACTCGCTCTTTTGCCTCCACAGCTTGGTGTAAACCTTCTGACCACCTTCGTCCAGGCTGGAGGCGTCCCGTAAACTCATCTACAATAACAACCTCACCATCCTTTGTGACATAGTCTTTATCTTTATGGAAAAGTGCTTCTGCCCTAACTGCAGTTTCAAGATGGTGCACATATTTTATACCCTTCTCAGTATATATATTGCCAACACCTAGTAAATCTTCGGCAAAACTAATACCCGAATCAGTAAGCGAAATTGTTCGAAACTTCTCATCCACTTTATAGTGCTCACTCTTGTCCATTTTCTTTGCAAGATCAGCAAATTTTATATATAACTCGTCAGAATCTGTTGTAGGAGTAGAAATAATTAAAGGAGTTCTTGCTTCATCTATAAGTATTGAGTCAATCTCATCGACTATGGTAAAATTTGGCTCTCGCTGACGGAGTCTTCCAGCATCGTATTCAATATTATCTCGAAGGTAGTCAAAGCCGTATTCATTATTTGTTCCGTAGGTTATGTCAGCAGCGTATGCCTCCTTCCTACTTACCGGTCTCAAAAATTCATTTACAATCTTGAAAGAGCCTACTTCATCTCTTTTTTTATCCAGTTCAGTATGTGTTGGGTCATACAAAAAAGACTCATCGTGGTTTATGACACCAACTGAAACTCCAAGAAAAGAATAAATCTCTCCCATCCAAACAGCGTCTCTTCTAGACAGATAGTCGTTAACCGTAACTATATGAACACCTTTTCCGGTAAGCGAGTTTAGATATGCAGGGAGTGTTGCAACCAAAGTCTTACCTTCTCCTGTTCTCATCTCAGCAATATTCCCACGATGCAAAACAACTCCTCCCATAAGCTGAACATCAAAGTGTCTCATTTTAAGGCAACGATTTCCGGCTTCACGAACTACAGCAAATGCCTCTGGTAGAAGTTCATCCAATGTTTCCCCCTTAGAAAGTCTGTCTTTAAACTCTGTTGTTTTATTTTTCAGCTCAATATCGGACATGGCAGAAATACCGCTCTCTAGAGCGTTTATTTGGGAGATTATGGGACTTATCTCCTTTAGGATTTTTGTTGACTCTGTGCCAAATAATGATGTAAATAATGACATATACAAAGAGGATTTTAACACAGAAAGCAAAATCCCACAAAATATTATTTTGTGGAATTTTGAAATTATTCCGCCAGCTGGCTGAATTATTTAAAACAGTCTGAAGACTAAGCTCGCTTCTTCTTTGAAGCTGCCTTTTTCTTTCTTTTTGCTGCCATGATTTTTTTTGCTCATTGCTTTGTGAAGAGCAACAAACTAAATTATTTTTTAAAGTTCGGAGCGATAAGTAAATTTATTTCGCTGTTACGACCTACAATAATTATAGTACAAAAAAATAAAAATAAAGTTTGTTTTTAAAAAAAGTGTGGATAACTTTTATTTTTAGAAAAAAATAAATTTTAATTTTTTATTTTTAATTTATAAATATTTTTGTTTCAGTTCAAGACGCGATGTTTTGTTTTCGACCAAAGTGTACATTTAGTACTCTACGGAAGAAAACAAGCAACGTAGAAATGGAATAAAAAGATTATAAATTACTGATTGTTGATTTGTTGGATGTAATACTCTCCCTGCTCCTTGAACTTCGGCTCCATTGCAATCACTTCTCGGAGTAATGCGACAGCTTTTGCCTTCTCTCCCATTGTGGCAAATGTCGCAGCTAGCGATAGTTTATTTTGAGTGTTTTTTGGATCTCTTTGTATTCTAGTATTTAAGATACTAACAACAGTTGCAAAATTCCCTACATCCGAGTATGCCTTGAGAAATCTGTTGTCAGTTATGATTCTCTCCTGTTCCAACTTTGGCAAAAGCTCTTTCAGAAGTTCTGTATTGTTAGTATATATCGCACCTACAGCGTATATAGCTCTCGCCTCATCAGAAGACGGTTTAAGCTCATAGGCCGTCTTAAACGCTTCAAACATTTTCTGCTTGTCTCCTTTTCCTAAATAGGAACTACCTAATTCATAGTATATTGACTGCTTAGTTGGTGACTCCTTAATAGCCTGGTTAAGATACTTCAACGCCTCGTCATATTGATCAAATCTGTTGAAGAAACTACCTGCAAAAACTAAATACCTTGCGTCATTTGGAACTTCTTTTATTTTCTTTTCAATCTGTTCTTTGGATAAGTTATAAAAATCTTGCTTAACCTTATCTGGGAACTGACCACCATTAATTTGCACTGTAGTCTGTATGAGCTGCTCTATCGCCTCTGTAGATCCAAAAGAGTTTAGGCTTAGAGTTTTTTTGAATAGCTCTAGGTTTTTTTCTGGTCCTCCGGTTTGTGGCTGTATAGATTTAATCAGGGTTTTATTTGCAATGAGCGCAGGCACGTTTACGAAATACACCATCGCGATTGTAAGCAATACTACAGATGGAATATAGACCCATCGGAGTGAGTCTTCAGGTAATACTTTAGTGTAAAAAGCATTACTCTCCTCTTTTCTAGTGGTATTCGTCCCATGCATGTATGCAAGTAAAGTAAAGAATACAATGTAACTTATTAGATTATC
>SIBV01000008.1 GCA_009694965.1 Candidatus Zambryskiibacteriota bacterium | reverse complement strand
ATTAGATGTTACTGGTGACATTGAATACACGGGTAGTATCACGGATGTTTCCGATATGCGTCTCAAGGAAAATATCAGCGATTTCGGTAATGCTCTCTCGATCATCACTTCTCTAAATGCCAAGTCGTACAATATGATCGGCTCCACCAGAAATGAGGTAGGCTTCCTTGCCCAAGAGGTAAATGAGATATTCCCCGGTGCGGTCTCCATAGTCGATCCTGTGA
Source organism: Candidatus Zambryskiibacteriota bacterium (assembly GCA_009694965.1). GTDB lineage: Bacteria > Patescibacteriota > Minisyncoccia > Phycocordibacterales > DATDWN01 > C7867-006. The sequence continues at coordinate 19,543 of SIBV01000008.1, read as the reverse complement.
ATGGGTATATGGGAGTCTCTTATGTCTCACTTATTCCTGTGATTTCAGAAGCAGTGAAGGAATTGAATTTGAATATACAAGGTATTGCAGGCATAGCTACTTCCTCGGCTATTACCACAGAATCATTCGTCTCATCTTTCTTCTCTAATCTATTTTCAAAAATCACCACCTGGCTCGCAGATGCGGGGAATGGGATACAGACCATTTTTGCAAAGGAAGTGCATACCGACAAACTCTGTGTTTCAAATAGTTTGGGTGAGACCTGTGTAACACGAGAACAACTTGATTCTATTTTGGGTAATGTTGTGAGTGCGGGTTCACAAGCCAGTTCAACACCGCCTGTAGATACGAGTCTGCCAGTCGTCACGGTCAGTATTGTGCAAGGCGAAGCCTTGCTCATTGACACCTCACTTCCGAGTATCACTATTTTAGGTGATAATCCCGCGACCATCACAGTGGGTTCAGTATACTCAGATATGGGAGCAACAGTCACAGATACTAATGCTGATGGAAGTGTAAACAATAATTTAGGAATCTACTACAACATAAACGGCACAGACATGGCACAAGTTTCGATAGATACCACGGCTTCGACAAGCTCACCGCAAGCAACTACTACTCACACTATTATATATAGTGCGGTGGACGGAGCAGGAAACACAGGAACTGCAACAAGAATAGTGAATGTTATAGAATAATTTACAATTTTATAATTTGCAATTTTCAATCAAGGCACAATGAGCAATGATCAATTTTCAAACATTAATACATTGAAAATTCAGTGAAAATTGTAAATTGTAAAATTGAAAATTTACTTATATCTATATCACGGATACTGGGGTAAAGGTCAAAAAACAGCAAAACTCGTGCTATTTGTGTCGTGGAAATTCGTGATATGACGAGAACATTAGACTATGATATAATAGATATATTAACACAATAACTTTGCCAAAAAATAAATATATACAAATCCTAAATACCCAAGAAAAACTGCGGGATGATTTGACTCGTTTACAAAAAATTGTAACCTATATTGCCCAAGATGAAGTAAGCCCTAGATATTTGGTAAGACTTTCTAGGATAGAAAAAGGGCTTTCCGCTGATAAAGGCATTAGGTTTAAAAATGTAAAGGAAATTAAAAAATTCTTTCGCTCCCTTTAGTCACAGCCGACAACAAAAATATGAATTTTATTTTTTCCCTGGAATTTAAGAAAATTCTCGAGAAGATGTCAAAGAAAGACAAGTCAGGACTAAAGAAAATAGAAAATCAAGTATATAAAATAATCTCAAACCCACTCATTGGTAAACCTCTTCGCAATGTTATGAAAAATTATCGCCGAATTCATATCGGATCATATGTTTTAGTTTACAAAAAATAAAAATTAAGAAATTACATTTGCCGATTATGATCATCATGACCGTATCTATAAAAAGCATTTCAATAATTAATATTTCCACATCGGATGTGAAAACATACTAATATTCTATGCCGGGCGAAGCCTTGCACAGAAAGGGGTAACGCCTTATTGTTTCTAATCAATGAGTTATCACATCTACACAACTGAGGGCATAATTCTGAAACGAACAACTTACGGAGAGGCAAATGTTTTGCTGTATGTTTTGACACATGATTTAGGCCTCATCTTAGCGACTGCGAGGTCCGCTAGGTTAGCTGTTTCAAAACTCCGTCCTGCGCTTCAGGAGTACGCTCACGTGTCTGTTTCTTGCATAAAAGGGAAAGGAGGTTGGAAGATAACGAACGTGGTTGAAAAAGGGAATTTTTACTTTGAAAATCCTCAATTCACTCACAAGGTGATGTATCAAATAGTTACGGTTTTAGTCAAAATGATTTCAGGAGAAGTTCCGAATAAAGAAATTTTCCAAACAATCAAGAGTGGTTTTGAATTTTTGAGAAACATTTCAGAAAAAGATGTCGCTGAATTTGAAATTCTGGCAGTGCTAAGGGTTTTGCATGAATTGGGTTATGTAGTAAAAAATAGTGATACGAAATTGTTTTTGGAAGATGGAGAAAGTTGGGACGACTCTATTTTAGGAAAGGTTAAAGAAAACAAGAGAAGTATAGTGGCTGTGATAAACAAAGCCTTGAAAGAGAGCCATTTATGATATAATTTTATTATGCCCAGTAGTAGAAGTTGGCATAGTCCATCAGAGCTGGACAAAGAATTAATGTCAACTTCACTACAGGGCTATCCCGTAGTGCAAAATGACATTAAATAAATTCTATATGTGCAAAAACTCACATTGGTCGCCATTATCAATATATAACTTCAAAATGATATCCTGCTCTTTGAGCGATGTCATTTTCTACTAACGGGATGGATTTTGATAAAAGTAGTATAGAACGCTTGAAAAGGACCCTTTATTCTCGCGATGAAGATGTGGTGCCAAAGGAGAAGCGAACTCCCGTAGCTCCACACGAAAGCGATGCTCCAACTAGTTGGGGAACTGCTCCGTCTTATGAGCTACCCCCAGAAGTTATGTCTAAAAAAAATAATTCATTTTTTAATAAGTTCCTTTTAGGATCACTCGGCTTCTTTTTCGTGTCTCTAGTTGTTGCGCTTTTTATTTTTTTTGGAGGATTCAATATGATTTCATCCAATAACTTAGATATTAAAATCGTCGCACCAAGCATGGTTTCTTCAGGAGAAGAACTCTCAATTGAGCTTTTAATAGTTAATGCAAACAGTTCGGACATTGAAGAGGTTGGTCTTTTTGTAGATTATCCGGCGGGTGCAGAAGCTGTTCCAGATAGTAAAATGCTATCTCGTGAGAAAATTGATCTAGGAACTATAGAAAAGGGAGAGGTTCAAGATTACTCAGTAAGGACAGTTCTTTTTGGCGAAAAGGATTCATTAAAAGTTTTTACCTTTAGACTTGAGTACAAAGTTAAGGGATCAAGTGCTGTTTTCTCTAAAGAGAAGAGATTCGAAGTTTTGATTGGGTCTTCTCCTATTCTTTTGAATCTTACTTATCCAAAGGAGGTGAATTCAGGTCAACAGCTAACTATAGCCTTGGACATAACTTCAAACTCCAGTGTTCCAGTGAAGAAATTACTCGTCAAAGTCGAATATCCTTACGGATTTACATACAAAGACTCAAATATAAAACCTGTCCGTGATAATTCGATTTGGAATGTCGGAGATTTGAAGGATGGAGATAAAAAGACGTTGATCATAACAGGATCAATTTTAGGGCAAAACTTAGAGGACCGGTCCTTCAAGTTTTCCGCCGGAACTGAGAGTCTCAGCAACCCGAAAGACTTTGACACAACGCTTGTTGCAGATTTGATAACTATTGGGATTCGCAAATCTTTTTTTGATTTGACTGTGCTCACAGGAGGGAATTCCAGTGTTGTTGGGGAAACTATACCAGTAACAGTCAAATGGACAAATACTCTAACAGATAAAATACTGGACGCAAGGATTGAAACGAAGGTAACTGGCAATATATTTGATCGAGATAGAGTGTCGGTTGGAGAAAATGGTTTTTATCGATCCGTCGACAACACTATTGTGTGGGACAAGAACAGCACTAGTCCACTAACTTCTATATTTCCCGGAGACTCTGGGAGTGTATCTTTTTCCATAGCTTCACTAAGTAACCCATCACAGATTAGATCAATAAAAAATCCATATATTAATCTACGTGTAACTATGACAGGACAGCGCTCAGGTCGTGATGTAGAAACAGTCTCTTCTGAAGCAGACATCTTAATAAAAATTAATTCTGAACTTGGATTAACTGCAAAGTCATATAGAAGTATAGGTCCATTTAATAACACAGGCTCTGTGCCTCCACGAGCAGATAAGGAATCAACCTATACTGTTACATGGACATTAACAAACAGCACAAATAATTTGAGGAATGCCGTAGTTTATTCAACCTTACCAGCCGGTATTATTTGGAAAGCTGAAACATCACTAGTAGGTGAGAAAATTAGTTTCAATCCAGATACGAGAGTAGTTACTTGGGGGGTTCCAAATATAACCGCAGGGGCTGGATTTGCTCTGTCTCCCAAAACAGTTTCGTTTAAGGTGGGAATAATTCCAAGTATCAATCAGATTGGAACTGCGCCGTTTCTTACAAGTGAGGTGTATTCTGAGGCGATGGACACCTATACTGAAAATTTGCTAAAAATCACAGCGCCTAGTGTTACTACAAAATTTTCTGATCCTAGTTTTGTAACCGGCAATGACAGCGTTACGAGGTAGTGCGGAGTAGCCAGTAGCCAGTATCTAGGTTAATATAAATTTATGCCAGAAGAAAAAAAGAACGATGTGATGGAGAAAATAGTTTCCCTCTGCAAGAGACGAGGTTTTGTGTTCCAGGGGTCTGAAATATATGGGGGACTTTCTGGCGTCTACGATTACGGACCAATGGGCGTTGAGCTCAGAAACAACATAAAACAATATTTTTGGGATACATTTGTAATAAATAGAGAAGATGTTTACGGACTAAGCGCCGCAATCCTAATGCCCGAAACCGTTTGGGAAGCATCCGGACACGTTGGAAAGTTGGGTCTAGTTGATCCTATTGTCGAGTGTAAGATTTGTCATGAACGAGTTAGAGCTGATCAGCCCGAGGCTATTGCTGATCATGAAGCTACACACAAAGGTAAAAAAGTTGAGTGGTCCGAGCCAAAAGTTTTTAATTTACTGGTGGAAACAAAACTGGGTGCTTCAGAGGATACAGCAACAAGAGTTAATTTGCGTGGCGAAATAACTCAGGGTATACATGTGAATTTCAAAAATATTTTAGACTCAATGCATCCAAAGATTCCATTTGGAATAGGTCAGATTGGAAAGGCCTTTAGAAACGAAATTACTCCTCGAGATTTTCTTTTCAGGCAGAGGGAGTTTGAGCAGATGGAAGTTCAGTACTATATAAAACCAGATGAAGAAGAAGGTTTGATACAATTTGAATATTGGAAAAACCTAGCGATGGAATGGTACTTGGGATTAGGTTTCCGAAAAGAAAGTCTAAGATTTAGACAACACGCTAGTGACGAAAGAGCACACTATGCAAAGGACGCTTGGGATATTGAATACAACACCCCTTTTGCTGGATGGAAGGAAGCTTGGGGCATACATCACAGAGGTGATTGGGACTTGAAGCGACACAGTGAGTATTCAAAAGTTGATTTATCCTACTATGACGAGGAATCAAAAAGCAGATTTATTCCTTGGGATATAGAATGTTCAGGTGGTGTTGATAGAGCATTTTTGTTCGTGCTACTTGAAGCATATACAGAAGATAAACTGGGCGATGATTTACGCACATATCTAAAACTCTCGCCAAAAATAGCGCCTGTGAAAATCGCAGTCTTTCCACTTTTGAAAAATAAAGAAATTTTGGTTGAGAAGGCGAGAGAAGTTTATAAGCTTTTGAAAAAAAAATTCGGCGCAGTTGTGTTTGATGATAATGGCAATATTGGCAAGCGTTACCGAAGACAAGATGAAATAGGAACTCCTTGGTGTGTGACTGTTGATTTTGAAACTGTTGAAAAAGATGCTGGCGTAACTGTGCGAGATAGGGATACTGGAGAACAGAAAAGAATGAGCATAGAAGAACTGGTTTCGTATGTAAAATCTCAGTTATCTTAGTTTTTACAAAACATAGGCTCGGTGATACTATTGGTTCTATGGAACTCCGAGATAACACTATTAATGTGAGTATGGGAACTATAGCAAAGGCCATCATTATAGTTCTGTTTTTTGTCACACTTTTTATCCTTAAAGATCTGGTTTTAGTTTTACTTATGTCGATTGTGGTTGCTTCCGCAGTTGAGCCTGGCACTCAATGGTTCGCTCGTCGTGGTGTGCCAAGAATATTTGCGGTTATATTTATCTATCTTTGTATAGCGATTTCACTAGTGACAATTGTTTTTTTCTTGTTTCTACCTCTTCTTTCAGAGTCGAGTGACTTCTTGCGTAACTCGTCTACATACTTTAACGCCAGTTTTATTACAGATTCAATTGCACATAATGACTTTTTTGGCGCGGACTCACTCGCGGGTATTACAAATAGTTTGAACTTGGAAAAAATAATAACTCAAATTAATGAAATAATTACCAGTTTTTCTTCAAATACTATTGGAACCCTTGCTACTGTTTTCGGAGGAATACTTTCTTTCTTTTTGACAATTATTCTTTCATTTTACTTGGCGGTTGAAGAGGATGGAGTTGGTAAATTTCTCAAGGCCATAACCCCTATTAAACACGAGCAATATGTTGTTTCACTTTGGAAAAGATCTCAAAGAAAAATCGGTCTTTGGATGCAAGGGCAACTTCTACTCGCACTCATAATTGGTATGCTTGTTTATCTTGGGCTACTGCTTCTTAGTGTTCCAAACGCGCTTCTTCTCGCAACACTGGCAGCAGCATTTGAAATAATTCCACTTTTTGGTCCGATCTTAGCTTCGATACCCGCAATTATGATCGCTTTTGTAGCTGGAGGATTTCCACTAGCAATAGTGGTTATCGGGCTCTACATAATAGTCCACCAATTTGAGAATCAGCTGATTTATCCGCTGGTTGTGAAAAAAGTTGTCGGTGTTTCCCCGATAGTTTCCATAGTAGCCCTCGCAGCTGGCTTTCAACTCGCCGGGTTTGTGGGCCTTATCTTGGCAGTTCCAGTAGCAGCAGCTATCATCGAGTTCTTTGATGACCTCGAAAAGGATAAGATACAGAGATTTGAAAAAATGAATGTTCAAAGTTAATATACGAATATACAAATTATAAAAACCTACGAATGTCTACGAATAAACCTTTTTATATTACAACTACGCTTCCTTATATAAATTCCGAACCTCACATAGGTTTTGCTATGGAAATAATTCGTGCAGACATAATAGCGAGGAGTAAGGCACTCCAAGGATTTGAAGTATTTTTTAACACTGGAACTGACGAGCATGGCGCGAAGATATATGGGAATGCAAACAAGACAGGTTTGGATCCTCAAGTCTACGCCGACAAAGCCTCACAAGTTTTCAAAGATCTGGCACCACTTTTAAATATCGCCACAAATGTTTCTGACATAACCTACAATTTTATTAGAACTACAGATCTGTCTCACAAGAAATCAGCACAGGCCTTTTGGATGAAGTGTTTTGAAAAAGGGGATATATATAAGAAAAATTACAGAATCAAATATTGCATCGGTTGTGAACTAGAGAAAACAGATTCAGAACTAGTTGATGGAAAGTGTTCACTTCATCCAAGTAGAGAAATAGAAATACGAGAAGAAGAGAATTATTTTTTTAAGTTTTCAAACTATTCGTCATATCTCTTGGATTTATATTCATCCAATCCACACTTTGTTATCCCAAACACTCGGCTAAATGAGATTACAAAGTTTGTTGAGAGAGGATTGGAGGACTTTAGTATTTCTAGATTGAAATCAAAAATGCCTTGGGGAGTAGAGGTTCCAAATGACCCAGATCACTCGATGTACGTGTGGTTTGATGCGTTAGTTAACTATGTCTCTGCTGTTGGCTGGCCAGAGGACGAAGAGAAGTTTCAAAAATGGTGGGTAGAGACGGGAGGAGTTGTGCAGTATGCAGGCAAGGATAATTTGCGTCAGCAGTCTGCAATGTGGCAAGCCATGTTAAAGTCTGCTGGTTTACCCCCATCAAAACAAATAATCGTAGAAGGATTCATAAATGCAGAGGGGGGAGTAAAGATGAGCAAAAGTGCAGGCAACGGCGTTTCCCCAACAGAGATTCTATGGGAATATGGAACAGATGCACTTCGGTATTTTATGGCACGAGAAATTCCGTCTTTTGAGGATGGTGTATTTTCGAAAGAAAGATTTAAGGAGTCATATAACGGTAACCTTGCCAATGGTTTAGGAAATTTAGTCTCTCGAATAATGAAGATGGCACAGGATAACTTAGAAAAACCAGCTACAATTGCTGACTTTGAAGACATATCTAAACACTTTGAATTTCTGAATAATTTTGAGATTGGTAAGGCTTCAGACAATATCTGGAAACAAATAGGAGAAATGGATTTGTACATTCAGGAAAATCAACCATTCAAACTTATTAAAACAAATGCTACGGCTGGCAAAAAAATGATAGAGGGATTGGTGGTACGACTGTATACTATCGCTAGAATGCTAAATCCGATAATGCCAGAAACATCCGCAAAAATAAAAGCGTTAATTAAATCGAACAAAACTCCAGAGATCCCACTCTTTCTTCGAAAAAATTAAGCATTTACTTTATAACTTTTAAACTTTATGACTTTCAACTATATCGATATACACTCTCACTTAAATTTTCCTGATTTTGATAAAGACAGAGAAGATGAAATAGAGAAGATTCAAAATGAAAAAATAGCGACTATTGTTGTCGGAACTGATTATGAAAGCTCTTCGGCTTGTTTAGAGCTAGCTGAAAAATATCAAAATATTTTTGCATGTATTGGACAACATCCAGGTAACCTCGATCGAGATTCTGTTTTCGATGAGCGATTAGAACAGTTGGCAGATAATAAAAATGTAGTTGCAATAGGCGAATGCGGTTTGGATTATTTTCGTCTTACGCCGGAGCCCAGCGAAGGCAATGAAGATAGGGCGATAGCTACGAATGACTTGAAAATGATCCAGAAGACTGTATTTGAATATCATATTGATTTAGCTCTTACTCTCGACCTTCCACTCATGCTTCATATTAGAAGTAGCAAAGGAACACAAGATGCTTATAACGATGCGCTTGATATACTCGAGCATCACGCCAAGATAAACGGTGAGAAGCTTCGGGGTAACGCACATTTTTTTGCGGGGGACATGGGTGTGCTTAGACGGCTTTTGAGTATTGGATTTACAGTTTCATTTACGGGGGTTGTAACGTTTGCTCGGGATTACGATGAGGTTATTAAGGCTGTTCCTTTGGAAATGATCATGGCTGAAACCGATGCTCCTTTCGTCGCACCTATTCCGCACAGAGGTAAAAGAAGCTCACCACTTCATATTCCTGAAGTTGTAAAAAAGATTGCAGAAATTAGAGATGAATCAGAAACTGTGGTCAAAAAAGCCATAATAGACAACACCTTAAGGATGTTTCCTGCTATTGGAGAATCTATTGCCCAGTAGTAGAGCTTGGCTCACTACGGGACTAATCCCGTAGTGAAGTTGGCATCTTTTTATGTCCCATTAAGGGACTATGACAACTTCTACTACAGGATTGCCTAGAAAGGTTTCTTGTGATAGTGTAGGGCTTATGGAACAAGAAAAAACACAAGAAAAAGGAGGTGCGTTAACCGTTTACGAGGTTTCGTATTTACTCCTTCCGTCCCTTGCTGTAGAGCAAGTTCCTGCTGAAGCTCTTAGTGTAAAAGCTATTTTGACTTCTGCAGGCGGTGTAGTGTTGGGAGGTGAGACACCAGTTCTCATTGACCTAGCTTACTCGATGACTAAAGTTGTTTCAACAGTTCGCCACAAAGTTTCCACAGGATACTTTGGATGGATGAAATTTGAAATGACTGCAGATGGGATGGAAGTTGTAAAGAAAAATCTTGACGCGGATACTCAAATTCTACGTTACCTTATTATTAAAACAGTAAAAGAGAATACTCTTCTAAATGGAAAAATGAAACTCCGAAAAGAAGATATTAAGAGACAAGGCGGGGGCGTTGACAGTGAAGAGACAACAGCTGAGGAGGCTCCGAAAGTAGTAAAAGAAGTTGCACCTGAGGAGCTAGATAAGAGAATAGATAATCTAGTTATAGTGTAACAATTTTCACTTTTTAATTTAGAATTTTTAATGAATTTTAAATTTAAAATTAATCAATGAAAATTAAGTAAGAATTAAAAAGTATAAAATTAAAAATTTAATTTAAATCAATGTATCTAAACAAAGCGATTATCATAGGAAACTTAACAAGAGACCCTGAGGTAAAAGCTCTTCCTTCGGGAATCAAAGTTGCTAGTTTCGGAGTTGCTACAAATAGAGTTTGGAAAGACAAAAATGGTGTTAAGCAGGAAAATGTAGATTTCCATAACATTGTTGTATTCGGACGACAAGCAGAAATTGTTGGACAATATATGAAGAAAGGCTCATCAATTCTAGTTGAAGGAAGAATGCAGACAAGAAGTTGGGATGACGCAGCAGGAGTAAAGAAATATAGAACAGAGATAGTAGCTGACAGAATCCAGTTTGGCCCAAGAAGAGAAGGGGGAACATCTGGTTACACAGCCCCGGCAGCAGAAGATGATAATAAGAAGGCGATGGATACCATAGAATATCCAGAGGAGGAAATAAACCCAGAAGACATCCCATTTTAAGTTAAACATACGAATATACGAATGGAACGAATGATGCGAATGGTTACGAATAAGAAAAACCAAAAGCATTCATTCGGAGACATTCGTAGATTCTGAAATTATTCGCATATTAGTATATTAAAATTATGAACTCAAAATCGTGTTACTTCACCGAAAATAATATCAAATACATCGACCATAAGGATGTGGATCTTCTAAAGAAGTTCCTTAATCCTCATGCTCGTATCATCTCTCGAAAGAGAACAGGGATTACAGCAAAGCACCAGAGAAATCTAGCGACAGCAATCAAGCGAGCTCGCTTCATGGGACTCCTTGCTTTCGTCACTAGATAATTCCCGAGTTGGAGTTTTTAAAACTCTTTCTCACTATAATTTTTTTGAAAACAGAATATCCGCCTGATGGCGGATTTCTTCGCGCTCGTGTATTCACTCATTCCGCGATGTTCCAAAAAAGTTATAGTTCAACGAGTTTTAAAAACCAGACTCGGCTCGTTTTACGCATTCTCCAGTTTCACTATTCACCTTGATTATTTCTCCACTAATACCAATAATTTAACTCCTTTTTCTCATACATTAATTACACGCTATAGCGTATAATTAATGTATGTAACAAAAATAAGTGATTATTTTGTTAGATTAAATGATTTTTTGAAATCTTTGTCATTTTCAATTGAGTCAACTATAAGATAAAGTAAATCCTTACCAACTTTGAAATTCACTTTAAGTAGATTAACTAAATCCTCACATGCATATGGATAAATCCATACGCTATCTTGAAGTTTCAAAAATCCAATACTTAAAAGAGTCAAACGAACTTTGTCTCTTAAAGACTTTCTTTTTTCTGGTATATCAAATATAAGCATACGCCATCTACCGTCCCACTTATATGGTTTATTTATTTTCCAATCTACCATTTCCAAAAGTTGTAACTTTATTTCACCCTTTTTTGTTAATTCTAGAAAACCATTTTCATATTTCAATAAATCATTTTTTATCAAACGATCTCGTGATGATTCCATTATTTCTTTCTGTCTTTTATTAGGAATAAGTCCAAACGATTTTAAATATTGGATTGAATTCGGAGCTACAGTCGCAAGGGCCAAGAGACCAGCCACTTTTACTGTAGCCAGAATGGCTTTTTGTATATCAGCTTTTGATTTTCTTTTTCTGGATATATTCTCAATGTTTCCCATACACTTAAAATTTTATCATATACATTAATTCTACGCTATAGCGTAGAATTAATGTATATGATAAAATGAAAACTTCAGTTAAAACTCGTTTCCCTGTGGTCTCTGGCACAAGGTAATTTATTTTAAGTAGCTAGTAAATATTTTAGATGTTTTCTAGCTAGAATAAGTTACCCCCAACTCGTTCAGCGTATTCTCCGGTTTCTGAATTCACACGAATTATTTCACCTTCTTTTATAAACATTGGTACATTTATCTCTGCTCCCGTTTCAAGTTTTACTACTTTAGTAGCACCTTGAGCTGTATTTCCTTTGACAGCTGGATGAGCCTCTATCACTTTAAGGTCAATCTTAATTGGGATTTTCATACTGATTACTTTTGCCTCACCATCATCTTTACCACCATCGAAAGATAGTGCTTGAACAACAGAATCCTTTTTCATAAACCTTGCCTGAGTTCCAATGAAAGCTTCGTCGATTTTGAAACGCTTGCTTGGATCCTTGGCTTCGCAGAACCAGTATTCACCACGACTTTCATATAGGTACTTCACATCCCTAGAGGTGATATCAGCTTCTTCTGCCTTGTCCGATACGTGGAAACTTCTCTCTGTTACTTTGCCAGTAATTAGATTTCGCAACTTTGTAGCGTTAACAGGCTTTCTCTGCTGTTTTCGAAAAACATGAGAATCAAGTACCTCCCAAGGTTCACCGTCTAGGACGATGTACTTTCTCAAAACTATTTCACTGTAGTCTAGCATTGCCATAAGGAAATAATATAGCCTATTTAAGCCAATAAATCTAGGGTTGACAGTTGGTAAATTTATAGTAATGTTTGGACAGGAGAAGTTTATGACTGCCGAAGAAGTGGATATTGATCGGATGTGTAAGGAAGCCGCAGGGTACTTTACGCCGGAGAGGGTAATGGAAGCATTTGCGCCTAGCCGGTATAACCAGCCTGACGGTTATGCGGATGCCCGAGCATGGGTGCAGTTTAGGGGAAAAACCTTGCCCGAAGTACTTAATAGCTACGGGCATACAACTTACCAATTTGGTGGTGTTCACGAGAAAGCGGCCATCCGTTTCATCGCCAGGTTCTTTCCAAGAATGTTTCTAAGCTAGGAAACCGTGTTGAGTCAGACGCAAAAATGCCGCGTCGGCCTCGGACACGGTATTTTTGTAATTTGGACATTGGATGTCCAAAATTTAAACTTTTCATAATTTGAATGAAGTTCAAGGCGGAATGAGAAAAGGCGAGGAGCCTTATCGAGCATAAGGTGACGAGGATTTTTGAAATTCCAACGCAGAAATTCGTCAAATTTGGAAGTTTACTCAGAAGAGGATTCTGTTTCGCCGGAGTCAGCAACAACTGATCCACCATTTTTTGCGAGAGCTGCACGGATTTCTTTGAGGATACTATCTGCAATCTTTTTATTCGCTTTATCTTTGAGGAACTGTCTTGTCGCGTCATAGCCTCGGCCAAGTTTTTCTTCACCATATGAGTATGAAGTACCAGACTTTGTGATGATACCCATTTTTTCACCGAGTGCGATAAGTTCTCCTTCTCGAGAGATACCTTCGTTATACATCAAATCAAATTCTGTTTGTTTGAAAGGGGCGGCTACTTTATTTTTCACTACTTTCACTCGGATTCTGCCCCCCATAATTTCTTCACCTTTTTTGATCTGGGCGATGCGACGGATATCAATTCTAACAGAGGTGTAAAACTTGAGTGCTTTTCCTCCGGGAGTAGTTTCTGGATTACCAAACATCACTCCAATCTGCATTCTGATTTGGTTTATAAATATCACGAGAGTTTTGGATTTCGCTACGATTGCTGTGAGTTTTCGGAGGGCCTGTGACATTAACCTTGCTTGCTTGCCTACATGGTGGGCCCCCATGTCTCCCTCGATTTCATCTCGAGGAGTAAGAGCGGCTACGGAGTCAATGACAATCACATCTATCTTTCCAGAACGAACGAGGGATTCCACAATTTCAAGTGCCTGCTCACCATTGTCTGGTTGTGAGATAAGAAGCTGGTCTATTTTCACACCCAGTCTTTTTGAATATTCAGGATCCATCGCGTGTTCAGCATCGATGAATGCACAGATACCCCCAGATTTTTGCGCTTCAGCAACCACATGAAGAGAAAGAGTAGTCTTACCAGATGATTCAGGTCCAAAAATTTCTACGATTCTACCACGAGGAAGCCCACCAACACCGAGCGCGCTATCCAGTCCAATTGAGCCAGTTGAAATAGCATTTACATCTACACGAGGCTTGTCGCCAAGCATCATAATAGAATCATCACCAAATTTCGTTCTGATTTCACGAAGCGTATTTTCTACGTTCACTTTTCCAATTTCTCCTTTTGGTTCCTTCGCTTCTTTTTTCTTCATTATAATTAAATATACGAATTAACGAATAATACTAACCTACGAATGGTTACGAATCAGAAAGATTTTGATTGTATTATTCGTATACATTCGCATCATTCGTTCATTCTCATATTCGTATTATTTTCTAATACTCTTTCAAAATAAGTTCAAGTCTTTTTTCTGTATACTTCTTGAACTTATCCTGTGCATCTAGCTTAATTATATTATAGCCAGGGGATAGGAGCAATTTCTCTTTGAAGTAGCCATCTTTGTCGGTAAATATCTTTCGGTCGTTCAGGTTCAGGTAGGCAATATTTCGAGCCCTTCCCTCTATCTCAATAAGTGTTTGGCTGTAAGTTGCTCCATTCTCAGGCGTATATATATCTATGACAGGCCCTGTAAGCAGTTTTTGAGCTTGGAATAGGAAATAGCCTACAATTACCAAAGCAAGCAGAGTGACAATAGAAGTTCGCAGGATTGATATAGCGGAGCGGTTCATGGATAAAAATTTTTACTTTTTAATTTAGAATTTTTAATGAATTTAAAATTTTAAATTAAAAATTAAAAATTAGGATTGTTTGTGTCGGTACTGCTGTTTTCTTCCGTATTTCCTCCCAATATCTCCCTTGGCTTGGCGCCAGAACCAGGTCCAATAACCCCACGTTCCTCGAGCATATCGATAAGTCTTGCAGCTCTAGCATAACCCACACCTAGTTTTCTCTGAAGGTAAGAAGTTGATGCTTTTCCTGCCTCTATAACAGTTTGTCTTGCTTCTTCATATAGATCATCCTCGTCCTCTATTTTATCATCGTTCAATGTTGCTTCGAAGATACTGTTCTTTTGGTCGTTTCCTGTGAGGTTTATTTCGCTTGGTATTTCGCTCGCATAACTATCAACCAGATATTTCACAACTGCCTTAACTTCACTTTCAGATATATAAGCTGACTGGATACGCTGGGGCTGTGACATTTCTCCAGAAAGATAAAGCATATCTCCAGCACCAAGGAGTTTCTCTGCCCCTCCCATATCGAGAATGGTTCGAGAGTCAATTTGGGACGCAACTTGGAGAGCGATACGAGATGGAATGTTTGCCTTGATAAGACCTGTGATGACGTTTACTGATGGACGCTGTGTTGAAAGGATGAGGTGAATACCAACCGCTCTAGACATTTGTGCGAGGCGGACGATAGCGGATTCAAGTTCTCTCGGATATGCCTGCATAATGTCTGCCAGTTCATCTATAACAATGACTATATATGGCATTGTCTCGATAGGCTTATCTGTCAACGCCCCCGCCTTATATGTCCTCATCTTTTTGATTGCTGGCTCTACGACGTTCTTGTGATATGAAGAAATGTTTTGCAAGGATTCGGCTTGGAGAATGTCGTATCTTCTATCCATCTCTTTGGATGCCCACTTCAGAGCCAAAATACATTTCTTTGCGTCGGTAATTACGGGAGTCAGGAGATGAGGGATTTTGTTATACAAAGTAAGTTCCACTCGCTTCGGGTCTACCATAATGAATTTCAAATTATCTGGAGAGTTTCTATATAGGAGGGAAGTTATAACTGTGTGAATAGTCACTGACTTTCCAGAACCCGTTGCTCCTGCAATCAGAAGGTGCGGAGCCTTGGCAATGTTGCCAAAGTATGACATTCCAGAGATGCCTTTTCCAAGTGATATCAGTAGCGGTTTGTCAGAATTCTGAAAGTCATTTGATGCAAGCAAAGTTCCTAAGCCAACGGTAGTCTTCGTGGTGTTCGGCACCTCAATACCAACAAGGGACTTACCTGGGATTGGCGCTTCAATACGAACTGGGTGAGCAGCAAGAGCAAGTTCTAGGTTTGTTTGGAGACCCATAATTTTTGACAGCTTCACCCCTTCTGCCGGCTTCAAAGCATATCGAGTGATAGAAGGGCCGATAGATATCTCGTCCATCTCTACGTTTATTCCAAAGTTCGCGAGAGTTCGTTTGATTATATTCGAGTTTGCCTTGATGTCTCCAACACCAGGCTTTCCTTTATCCACCTCAAGAAGTGAGAGTGGTGGAGGAGTGAACTCCTTGCCGTTTAGAAGTAGGGGACTTATACCAAACTCATCCCTCTTCTCTTCTGTAAGTATTAGCATCCTTTTCTCCGCAGTTTTTTCTAGAGCCTCTGCTTCTTTGATGTCTTTTTGATTAATAACTTCTCCACCGTTTGTGATGAGTAATTCGGGTCCCAAATCTTCAGTTCCCGGAAGAACCACTTTCTTTTTGAAAAGTGAGGAAAGGAAAGTGAAGCGAAGGGGAGCATCAAATATAGTGAGGAGTGAAATAACAATGAGTGCTATCAGTATCAGAACTCCTACATATGTATCAAACATATCGATAAGTGGTTTTGAGATAAAGGCCCCAACCACACCTCCACTATTTGGCAAACTTATATTCACAAGGGAGAGAGCAGAAACAAAAAAGAGTAAGCCTCCGATCGAGTGAGTGAGTGCTAACTTCTTATGTAAACTTCGAAAGAAAGAAACCGAAAGAATGACAAACAAAATAGGTAGGAGGTAATATCCGATACCAAAAAGATAAGAGAATGTCTCAAATGACTTCCGTCCAACAACCCCTCCTTTTCCAAACGCTGAAAGTAGGAGAAACAAAGCTAGAACAAAAAGTACAACCGCCACTATCGCTCTCACTGTCTCTTCTTGTAAGTATCTATTAATAATTCCCCCATCCTCTTCGCCTTTTCTGTGATCTTTCTTCATTTCCTTTTTATACAATTTGGCCATATCAATATATTTTAACAAATTAATGACTAATTCCAAAGTTAATAGTCAGTCTTTCTCTTCATTCTATTTGAGACACATTTTTTATGTCTGTATAGTTGCGTATTTGTCTCTAAGAAGAGTATAATAAATGTACTTGACGGATTTAAAGACACCTGTTATTGTATAGGACATCATAAGGACAAGAGCTTTTCATAAGAGACAGTCCTAGACATAAAACAAGCAATAATATGCAACCAGAAAACAGAGTTTCAGCCAATTTAAGTCCAAAAAACATCGAGCCTATATCATTTTTTGATAAAGATGCTGATTTTGTGTTTGTGTATAAAAAGACAGAAAAACTCGCTTCAGCCGTCTACATGATTACCAGTTTGTTATCTGAAAGTGAGCCAATGAAGTGGATACTTCGTAAAAAGATTTCTGAGCTGATGTCCTTTACTCTGGGATACAAAGATACTTCCGAATCAACCAGAATCGATTTGTCTTATTTGATAAGAACCAAAATCCTCGAATTAGTTTCCCTTTTGGAAATCTCGCTACACGGAGGATTAATTTCAAAGATGAATTTCACTATTCTGAAGCAAGAGTTTTCTAATGTTACAGAGGCGCTCCTTTCATCAAATTCCTCGCCAAAAGATGACTCCAAAGGCCCTATCCCAAGGTCATTTTTTGAGCCGTCACTGGGTAGTAATTCTCCCTTTTTAGAGGCTCCTAAACAAGCTCCAAATTACCCTGCTTTAGAGGCTAGCCCTTCCACAGCTCCAAAGGAGGATTTCAAGCGCTCAAACCGCCAAAACACGATCCTAACTCTTATTAGAAAAAAGAAGGAATTAACCATAAAAGATATAGCAGAAGTCATAAAGGATTGCAGTGAAAAAACCATCCAAAGAGAGCTAAATTCCTTCATATTAGTCGGTACCTTGAAGAGACTCGGCGTTCGAAGATGGAGTAGGTATTCACTCGCCTAAAGGGCGTAGGGTTACCGGATTGACTTTCAAGTCTATTTTGTGCAATAATGCTCTAGTGGATTTTCTCGACTTTGAGGCTCAATTTACTCAATAAATTAGCAAAAAAAGCCATAGTTATCCACACGCATATTTGAAAGTCTAGTAAGGAGTATATATAATAAGATTTACGTGTAGTGTCGAATGACACTTTGCGTATATCCATATTTCCTACATTCAGAACTGACAGTCATTTGAAAACAGAATAAGGATTTCTTAACAGCGCGATTTTTTCGTGCAGTCTGACGTTCCGATTATTCCACCATGATAGAGACCCAGAAATTCAGTCTAGAATTACCATCTATTTTTCCGACTTGTGTCGAACCGCTCGGCTCCGCCACCATGTGGAGACATGCCCGCACACTTTGCTTTTAGCATAGTCGTGCTGGGTGATGAGTGAAATATAAGCCGGAGGAATTAGTATGAAGATCAGGTTATGATGGCGGGTAGAGCCCCGCACTAATAGCCTAGTCAGAATTATCAAGTTTCAGTTAATCGTTTCCGACAATTTTCTCTAAATTATTAACAAAATTAACAGTAAACTAGAGAAGATTGTTCAATTTATAAAAACATATATATGACTTCACAATACAAAGCAAAGTTCGTCGCTGGAGTTGTTGGTTTGTCTATGGCGCTAGGATTCGTTGCACCAATTGCAGCTAATGCAGCTACCATAGCAGAACTACAAGCAATGATTGCATCATTGTCAGCACAGCTTTCAGCATTGAGTGCATCACCAGCAACAACTGGCTACACATTCAACGCAAATTTAACAGTAGGTAGTAAGGGTGCTGATGTTATGAATCTACAAAAGGTTCTTAACATGAGTGCTGACACAAGAGTTGCAGCTTCAGGCGCTGGTTCACCAGGAAATGAAACTTCAACTTTCGGTCCTGCTACAAAAGCAGCTGTAATGAAACTCCAAGTAAAAAATGGAATTTCACCAGCTCTAGGTTATGTAGGTCCAGTTACACGAGCAAAGCTTAATTCAATGGGTGGCTCAGCTCCAGTTGTTACTCCAGGCCTTCCTACAGGAGGAGCTTTGACAGTATCTGCTGGTTCACAACCTGCTAACTCACTTGCACCACAAAGTGCAGCGAGAGTGCCTTTCACAACAGTTGTCCTCACAGCAGGTTCAGCTGATGTAACAGTAAACTCATTGACAGTTGAGCGAACAGGTCTTGCACAAGACGCAGTGTTTTCAGGAATTGTTCTTTTGAACAGTGATGGAACACAAATCGGAATTGCAAAGACACTTAACTCAAATCACCAAGCAATGGTAGGCGAGCCTTGGGTTATCAAAGCTGGAACTTCTCAAACAGTTACAGTGGCTGGAAACATGGCAGCATCTTTGAGTTCATACGCTGGTCAGGTTGCGAGTCTAAATGTTGTTGCAGTTAACACTTCAGCATCAGTTTCAGGCTCACTTCCAATTGGCGGTGCTATGCACACAGTGAACTCTTCACTTACTCTAGGAACAGCAGCGATGACTGAATCATCATATGATCCAGACACTTCATCAACAAAGGAGATCGGCACAACAAACTTCAAGTTTGCTGGAGTTCGAGTAACAGCTGGTTCAGCAGAGCAAGTAAGACTATGGTCTATTCGATGGAATCAGACTGGTTCAGCATCATCAGCAGATCTTGCTAATGTAAAGATCTATGTAGATGGTACTGCATACGACACAGTCGTTTCTTCAGATGGTAAGTATTACTCAGCAAACTTCTCAGGTGGACTTTTGATTGACAAGGGTCTTGCTAAGGATGTTTACATCCAAGGTGACATTGTTGGTACAGGTTCAGCTGGAAGAACTGTAAAGTTCGATATCTATAAAGCAGTTGATATTTACGTATCAGGTGTCACTTATGGATATGGCATAACACCTACACAGAGTGC